>NZ_LPVS01000071.1:0-12189 GCF_014843905.1 Mesorhizobium silamurunense
AAGCGAAGTTCTGCAAGGAGTTCGACAAGACGTCGATACCTGATGGCGCGCTCGACACCGTCGCCGATCTGAGGAAGTGGCTCGACCAATACGGCCAGACCGGACTGAGCGCGAAGAACAAGGGCGATCTGATAAAGCTCGTTCAACAGGTCGATCCCAAGCAGCCGATCGTCGAGGTGATCAAGGCGAAGTGGGAGAAGGAGAACGAAGGCAAGATCGCGCTGAAGCCGAAGCGCTGGGCGCAGATCGACGTGGCGGCGCGCTGGGTCCAACGCGACCCGCTGCTCTCCGCGGTGATGACCGACGGCACGTTCAATTCCGGCGCACCCGAAGTCTCGATCTTCTACGAGGACCGCGGCGTCCGTCTCAAGGCGCGGTTCGACCGGCTGCTCCGGCACGCCATCGTCGACGTGAAGAGCTTCGCGCCGATGTTCCCCGGCCCGATCGAGACCACCGCGGTCAAGACGATCGACCGCATGCGCTACGATATCCAGGCCGCTGATTACTTCCGAGCGTGGGGGCACGCCAAGGAGTTGCATACAGCTGGCCTGGTGTTCGGCGAGGAGCCGCACCCGGGGTTCCTCGCCGAATGTTTTGACCGTCCGGAGCCGAAATGGATCTGGATCATGGTCAAGACGAAGGGCGCACCGCAGCCGCTCGTCATCGACTGGCAGGCGAAATTCGCCAAGGCGGCCGCGGCTGAACGCGTTGAGCGCGCGATCGACGAATACATCCGCCTCCGCGATGAGCACGGCGAGGAGAGCGAGTGGCCGCCGATGCGGCCGGCGCTCACCATCACCGACACCGAACTCCCCGCCTTTTTCGGCAAGAACTGAAGGAATAGCCCATGGCCAACTCTGTGGCGATCCACGACGCAGCAAAGCTGATGATTGACGGCATGGCGGAAGATCTCGCCGGTGCGATGCCGGCGACCATCACCTATGACCGGCTCAGGACGGTCTTCATTACTGCGGTGGCCAACAATCCCGAAATCCTGGAGTGCGACAAGTCGAGCATCAAGACCTCGCTGATGAAGTGCTGCAGCGACAATCTCCTGCCGGACAACCGCGAGGCCGCTCTCGTGCCGTTCAACACCAGGGTGAAGGATGGCGAGGGCAAGGACGTCTGGGTCAAGCTGATTCAGTATATGCCGATGGTTCAAGGCATCCGCAAAAGATCGCTGGAGCTCTGCGGTGTCCGCATCATCGCCGAGTGCGTTTTCGAAAACGACTTTTACGATGAAGAGCAAGGCGACAATCCGTTCATCAAGCACAAGCCGGCGCCTCTCGGCAAGCCGCGCGGCGAGCTGATCGGCGCCTACGCGATCTTCAAGACCGACGAGAAAACTATCGTTCATCGCGAACGCATGTCGCTCGAGGAGATCGAGGCGGCGCGCAACGTCTCGAAGGCGAAGAACGGTCCTGGCTGGACCAATTTCAAGCCGGAGATGTCGCGCAAGACAGTGCTTCGCCGTGGCTCGAAGTCCGTGCCGTCGCTGCCCGACAATCTGCGCACGATCATCGAGCGCGACGACGACTACGTCTCGTTCGAGCCGGACGCGCGGTCGCGATCGATCGACCACAATCCACTTGTGGAAGAACGACGCGCGCTGAGCAGCTCGTCAGTGGCACCGATCGATACCGGCAACAAAGGCGAGCCTGAAAAGCAACTCGCCGGCGAGCAGCAGACCGAACAGAAATCCAAATCGTCGGACGACCTCCAATCCCAAGCCCCCCGCACCGGGACGTCCGATGAGAAGGCCGGCAGCCAGAGCTCTCCCTCTCGGCTGCCGGCCGAACTCTTCCGCAAATATGCCAGCGCACTCGGCCGCATGGCGACGGTGAACAACGTCAAGAAGGCACATGAGAGCTTCTGGTCTGACTACGGCAAGCCGGCGGAAGGCACCGCTGACCACCAGCTCGCCGGAGAAATCCTGAAGCTTCACAACCTTCGCGTAGAAGGCAAAAGCGATGGCAATATCGCTGACGAGATCGACCGGCTCATCGCCGAAAGCTTCGGAGATCATCTTTGATGCCCAGAATTCGCGTCATCGATCTTGAGACCGACGACGATGCCATCGTCGAGATTGGCTACACCGACCTGGTTGCGACTGGGACCGATCTGCTCGGCGACCCCACACTCTGGGACGTCGAAGAAGGATTGAGCTTCTTGGTGAACCCGGGGCGGCCGATTTCGCCGGACAGCTCTGGCATCCACAACATCGTCGATGAGGATGTCGCCGGCGCCGGTTCCTGGGCCGAGGCCGCCGAGCTCGTGTTCCGCGACAATCTTGCGTCGGACATCGTCGCCTTCGCCGCCCACTCCGTCGAGCATGAGCAGAAGATGATCGAGCCGGTCTGGACAGAAGGGAAACCGTGGGTCTGCACGTACAAAGGGGCTGTCAGGCTTTGGCCGGAGGCGCCATCGCACAGCAATAACGCGCTGCGTTACTTCCGGCGGCCGGCCGGCCTGGATCGCCGGCTCGCACAGCCCATCCATCGCGCCAAGCCGGATTCCTATATCACCGCGTTCACCCTGCGCGATCTCCTGAACGAGGCACCACTCACCGACCTGGCGAAGTGGACCGGCGAGCCGGCGCTACTACCGCGCTGCAAGATCGGCGACTTTCGCAACGGCGGCAAGGGCACACCCTGGTCGGAAGTCGACGACAGCATGCTCTATTGGATCATCCGCAAGATGTCGGACGATCCAACGCGCGAAAACGAGGTCCATACCGCGCGCCACCTCCTCGAGCAGCGCGAGATCGATCAGCGGCTCGAATATGAGCGCGCCGATTTCGACCGGCAACTAAGCGCGAACGGCATGGCGGAAAGCCAGCCGACGGCCAGCAATCCCCTTGTCGACCAGCCAAACCAGGAGCCGCTTCCTCTATGAAATTCACCGTCGAAGCTTCTGCGATGTCCGCCGCGCTGGCCGTCGCCAGCAAGATCACTGAGCGTCGTAATACGATTCCGATTCTCTCCAACGCGTATTTCGACGCCACCGGCGACCGCGTGCTGATCAAATGCACCGATCTCGATCTCGAGATTTCGCTCACGGTGTCGGCGAAGGTCGCCACAGCCGGAAAGACCACGGTGCCGGCGCACCTCCTCGCCGACATGATGCGAAAGGTTCCCGCCGGCTCCGAGGCCGCTTTCGACATCGACCAGCAGATGGCGGTGAAGGCGGGGCGATCCAGCTTCAAGATGCACGTGCTGCCCGCGGAAGATTTCCCGGTCATGGGCGGGGCCGACTACGGCCACACGATTGAGATGACCGGCGAAGCGCTGCATCGGCTGTTCGCCAGCGTGCAATTCGCGATCTCGACGGAGGAGACGCGCTACTACCTCAACGGAATCTTTTTCCATGCCAAGGCCGGCGACAAGCCGACGCTTCGCGCCGTCGCCACGGACGGCCATCGCCTAGCCAAGATGGAAATCCCCCTGCCCGCGGGCGCCGACGGCATGCCCGGCGTCATCATTCCGCGGAAGACCGTCGCCGAAATCGTCCGGCTCAGCCAGGGCGTTTCGGACAACGTGACGCTGGAGGTCTCGGACACCAAGATCCGATTCACTGCTGGGAAGACCGTCATCGTCTCGAAGTTGATCGACGGCACCTTCCCAGATTACGAACGGGTGATCCCAGCGCTCAGCAATTCCATCGCGAAGGTCGATGCCAAGACGCTTGCCATTTCAGCCGATCGCGTCGCCACGATCTCGACGGAGCGCGGCCGTGCCGTGAAGTTCGATGTCAGGCCTGGCACACTGACGCTCTCCGTCGTCAATCCGGATGCCGGTGATGCGATGGACGCCATCGACCTCGACTACGACGCCGAACCGATCCAGATCGGCTTCAACTCGAAATACCTGATCGACGCGCTCGGCGCTCTTCCCGACAGGACAGCGCGCATATCGTTGATCGATGCCGGCAGTCCGACCCGCTTCACCGCCGAATCCGACACCGAGGAGAGCTTCCTCGTCGTCCTGATGCCGATGAGGATCTGATGGCGGCCGAGCCGATGCCAGAAGCGGTCAAGGACTGGCTGCGCGCCAACGCCACCGTGTCGCCAGGCATGCTCGGCGCGGGTTGGCGGCAGCTGAAGCGCGACCATCTTCCGCGGCTTGGCGCCGGGCCAGGGCTGATCGAGGCGTTTGGCGCCATGATCGAGACCATGATCAAGGAGCGGTCAGATGGATGATGCCCGCGCCAAGCTGAAGGATCTTGGTGACCGCATCGAGGCCGCCATGGATCGGCACGGCATTACCTTGGCTGAAATCTGCATCCGCCGATTCCGTTGGCGTCTGGAAGAGCGTCACGCCGAGGGCGCCCATCTGCTCAAGGCAGAGATCGACAAGGCCTGCTTCTCGGCGCGGGAGATGTCCGAAGGGCTTTTGCCCGTGCAGCGAGGGTTGGCCCGTGGTTGATCTCGTCGTCACCTGTCCCAAGTCATTCTGGCACGAGTGGATCGCCGAGGGCGATCCCGCCGGATCGAAATGGTCTGGCCAGGAATGGGGCTGGTACATCCGATCGCGAACGCGGCCGCCAATCGAGATCGGCGATCGCCTCTATGTTGTCGCGCACAACCGGCTGCGCGGCTACGCGCCGGTGACCGCGCTGCGCGGTCTCAGCTTCGACCCGAAGCACGGCGCAAAGGACAGCGCTGGCGTCTACACCGATGTCGCCGAGCTCGAAGCATCCCCACCACGCGACCCGATCCAAGACTGGTGCATCTGCCGGTGCGGCGATGCGACGGCGGTGACGATCCCTGAGGCTCTCAAAGGCTTTCAGGGCTGGCGTTATCCCGTCTGGCAGCGCGCCGCCGAAATCCCGTTTCCGAATTGGAGGGTGCCATGAGGCTACCGTTACGCGCCTCGGCAACTGAGGTCGGCAGCATCGTCGACGCAGATGACGTCGAAGTCTGCGTCGTCGACGCCCACCGCGACAGACCAGATGACGAGGTCAGCGCCATCGTCGATCTGATCGTCAATGCCGTGAACGCCAAACAGGAGCAGCCGCGATGACGAGCCCGTTCGGCCGATTCACATCAGCAGAAGTCAAGGAGATGCTCCGCGGCGCCGGCCTCCCCGAGGTCTTGGACGATGAGAACGTCAGGGGCATCGGTTTAGTCCGCATCCAGACGCAGCGGGAGAAGGTGCTCGCCGCTTACAAGATCGATCCGAGCGTCGACGCGATCTTCGCCAGGCTGCGCGGCGAGGTGCCGAAGTCCAGCATCCGCGCGTACCTATGTCGCGCGTTCCCGAATGGTGAGTGGCGGGTGCGCAGCCGTCGCGGAAGTGGACGCGCCGCATGACGGACCGGCCTATCCTCTTTTCCGGTCCGATGGTGCGTGCGCTGCTCGCCGGCACGAAGACGCAAACCAGACGCGTACTGATGAGAACTCGCAACGGAACGCCCGTCGAGATGCATCCCGACGGGCGCTGCGTGCCATTCAACGATCCGAAGCAATGGGGCTTTCCCTACTACGATCGCAGCTCGGACAGCACTGACGTCATGTTCCTGCCGGAATATGTGAAAAGGCTTTTTGAGATCGGCGACCGACTCTATGTGCGAGAGGCTTTCGAGTTCTGGTCAGACGGCCACGACTGCGAGCTTAAACTAGCCGCTGACAACCGATTGCGTCAGACCGGGCCGAACACTGGCGAAATCCCGGATGCGGCGCTGGCTTCCTATTTTCGGATGGTGGACCGTTCAAGCGCCGTCCGTGGATATATCAACTGTCCTGGCATGCATATGCCTCGCTGGGCGTCACGCCTCACGCTGACGGTCACCGAAGTTCGCGTCCAGCGGCTGCAGGAGATCAGTTCCGACGATGCTCTCGCCGAAGGTGTTGATGCACTAGACTGGCAGCTATCCGCCTATCGAAGCGAGCACCGCGACGGTGTGACGGTTTCCAGCACAGAGTTGCGGAACTACGTCCCGGCGTATCGCCGCCTATGGGACAGCCTCAACTCCGATCGCGCCGACGGCGCCTACGCTTGGGCGGCGAACCCATGGGTTGTTGCGGTCACCTTCACCGTCATCCGCCAAAACGTCGACCAGATCACGGAGGAGCGCTCGTGACTGACGGAACGGACATGCTGCGCATCGGCGCGGCGCCGCCTGGTTCGACACCGTTCTACAAGGCCGCCGATGGCTTGCACTTCAACGGCCAGAACGGGCGCATGATCGATTTCGGTCATACCTTTGATCGCGAGCGCGGCTATCGAGTCTTCTTCAAATTCCAAGATAGCCCGGCCAGCAACACCTGGGGACCGGACAGCCTCCTGAAATGGTGCGACGAGCTCACGCCGACAGATGATGCTCAGGCGCAGCTGAAGGCGACCGCTGGCCGGCTCGCCCGCCAATGCGTCAAGCTCAATCGCGAATGGGAACGTCTCGGCAAACCGGCCAGCGGCGTTCCGACTGATCCAGCGGGGAGCGCCTGATGGCCGACCGCACCCCATGCATTAATCCGATCTGCCGTCGCACGTTCAAGCGACAGCATGACAACGAAGAGATCGTCTGCGGTAAGTGCTTCCGCACGCTGCCTGAGGCTACGCGCAAGGAGCATCGCCGATGCTGGCGCGAATACCGGAAGTGGGACCGGCGCATCAAGCGCACCGTCGACGTGCTGAAAGCGCAACGGATGCACGAAATTCGCGATCGCTGGGGCGCGATGATCTCTGGGCACTGGGACGGGCAGATTAAGCCTTTCTTTCTGGCACCGGAGAAGCCGGTCGGCCTCGACAGCTTTCTGGAGGAGATGCGGCTTTGAGCGAGCTTCCGGAATGGGTCAAGCCAGGCGCGGCGTTCGTGTACGTCTTTACGCCAGACAACGTTCACCATGGTCGCAAATTCCACATCCGCGGGATCGTCGACGGGATGGTCGTAATGAGGGAATGGTGGCGGCGCAAGCGACGGTGGAACTATACCGTCGAAGACCCTCTCTATTTCAAATACAACGGGCATCACCTCAAGGTGGTGCGCCGATGAGAAATCTCACCGCACCCACGGTATTGTTTTTGGACATCGAAACGAGCGGTCTCTACCGCAAGGATCTTTCGATTGATGATCCCGCCCAGCCTTGGGCCCAGGAGATCGCGGCGGCGCTCTGCAACGACGCTGGCATGATGATCCAATTCTTTCGCTTCATCATCAAAGCTGACGGGCGGACTGCCAAAGAAGGCGCGGTGAAGGTTCACGGTATCACCGCCCTCGCATCATCGCAGATCGGCATCCCCGAACCCAGAGTGTTGGGCTGTCTTACCGACATGCTGAAAACGGCGCCGCTCGACGTCGCGCTGCGTGTCGTCACCTTCGGCGACTTCGATCCCAAGGTGCTTTCAAGTCTCTTCGCGCGGTTCGCCATCAGTCAGAACAAGCCGTCGAGCGCCTTCGACCGGTTGTTCCTGCGGCGGCCCTACGTCGAGTTCGTCAACCTTCAGCACCCGTTCTGCCAGCAGGCATGCAAGCTGCCTAGCGAGCTCCAGGATGGAGGGGATTATAAATGGCCGTCTCTCGAGGAGGCGTGCGAGATCATGCTCGGCATGCCGCCGCGCGAGGGACATCACGATGCATGGGAAGACGTTCTGCGGCTGAAGGGCCTCTACTTCGAGTGCGCACGCCGGGGCTATTTTCTGGACGGGGCTGCACGATGATGCGCGGCTATGCGGCGATCGGCTTGGTGCGCCCGAAATCTCCAGGCAATGTCGGCGGCGCCATGCGGGCGGCGCACTGCTACGGCGCTTCTATGGTTGCCATTGAATCGGACAGGACATCCGGCAAATACTTTATGGGAAGCCCGCTCGATACGCCCAACGCCTGGAAGCATATCCCGACGCTTCACACCCACAATCTCCGCGAACTGGTCCCGCACGGCTGCGTCCCGGTGGCGGTCGATTTGGTGGAGGGAGCGGTGGCCCTGCCCTCATTCCAACATCCTGCAAGGGCGTTCTACGTGTTTGGCCCCGAAGACGGAACGCTCGGCCGCCGCCATCTCGACTGGTGCGCCCATAAAGTCATGATCCCGATGCGCGGCTGCTCAAATCTTGCCGCCACTGTGAACGTGATCCTCTACGATCGCTTGGCCAAGGCCGAGCGATATAGCCGTGGTATCCGCAATTCTGATCTTGTGGAGACGGCGGCCTGAAATCTGAAAGCCTCGGGCGCTGATCGTGAGCAGCGACCGAGCAAGCCATGGGTTGAGCGCGGGCTCCCAAGGGCGCTCCCCGTGGCCCCGTTTGCAGCGCCGATATTCGGCAAGGAGAAAGGAGACTGAAATGGAACGCGACTCGATAAATGCGGAAACCAAGCTATCGATCCTGGAGGAAACTGCCAGGATCGTAAGTACGGCGATCAGCTCGAATGCGATCTCTGCCGACAAAGTTCCGGAGTTCATCAAGACGGTGTCGGCCGCACTGTCTGAAACGGTTTTCACCGACACCAAAGCAACATCGGTCGTCGAGAAGAAAACGCCGGCCGTTCCTGTTGGGAGGTCTGTCTTTCCGGACTATATCGTCTGCTTGGAGGACGGGAAGAAGTTCAAGTCACTGAAGCGCCATCTCAGCACCGTGTTCGGTCTCACTCCCGACGAATACCGCGCGAAGTGGAAGCTTGCTGCCAACTATCCGATGGTGGCGCCTAACTATGCGGCGACACGGTCGCGGCTTGCCAAGGCATCCGGGCTCGGCACAAAGCGCGCCGCCTAGAAACTGAAACTGCAACGCCCGGCGCAACTGGCGCCGGGCTGCTACTCGAACTGGAAGGAGGCGACATGGCCGAACTGATCCCAAGCAGCGCGTTGGAAAGCCATGTCGGCATCCTGGGCAAGACCGGTTCTGGCAAGTCGAACGCGGCAAAAACGCTTGCGGAGCGGTTGATGTCCGCTGGCGCCAGGGTCTGCATGATCGATCCGACCGGCACATGGTGGGGAATCCGCCTGAGCGCCGACGGCAGGCGCAAGTCGGGCTTCGAGCCCGTCATCTTCGGCGGCGAGCGCGCCGACGTCCAGATCATGCCGGAACATGGCGTCGTCGACTATCCGCAGCGCGGCCAGGTCGCGCTGCAGCCGTGGGTCCACCAGATTTTGTGAGGAGCAACATGAGACTGAACTCAGTCTGGAAATTCCCGCTGTCCACCGACGGCGTGCAAACGATCATGGTGCCGAGCCAGCACAGCTTTCTCACCGTCGGGCTGGACGGCGATGGCGTGCGATGCATCTGGATGATGGTGGACGCAGCCGACCCAAAACGGTTGCCGCTGGAGATTGTCAAGGTGGCGACGGGCAATGGCACGGTGCCTCACGTCGGCGATTATCTCGGGACCATCAATCAGGACGGCTACATCTGGCATTACTTCACCGGTCCAGGCCACTCAGCCAGCGCCAAGGGCAGTTTCCATTATTTGACGAAGGAGGACTGACATGGGCGTCGAGACCGGCATCAAATGGACCGACTCCACCTATAATTCCTGGTGGGGATGTACAAAGGTCGAAGGCGCGATCGCGTGCGCGGATTGCTACGCCGAGGGCGTCGACAAGCGCACCGGCGAAAACCACTGGGGGCACGGCGTGCCGCGGCGGAGGCTTTCCGACCATGCCCGCAACGAGCCACTTCGCTGGCAGCGCAATGCCGACAAGTTCTTCGAAGCCAATGGTCGCCGGCAGCGTGTCTTCACGCTGTCGATGGGCGATCTCTTCGACAAGGAAGTTTCCGATGCCTGGCGGTTCGACCACCTCGAGGTGATGGAGCGCTGCGATAAGCTGGAATGGCAGATTTGCACGAAGCGTCTGCCGCAGGTTCGCAAGATGATCCCGGCGCATTGGGATCCGAAGTACGGCGGCAAGTGGCCGGCGCATGTCGGTGTCATCATCACCGTCGTCACTCAGGCTGAAGCCGATCGCGACTGCGCCCGGTTGCTCGATATCAAGGAAGACCTCGGCATCCCGTGGGTCGGCATCAGCTATGAGCCGGCGGCCGAGTTCATCAACTGGATTGAGTGGGTCGACGGCTCGCTGCGGAACGGAATCGCGCTGGATTGGATCATTTTCGGCGGCAAGAGCGGGCCGAAATGGAATAGCCAGCCGTTCTCGCTGGAATGGGCGCGCTCCACCCGCGACCAGTGCGCTTGGGCAGGTTGCGCCTTCTTCATGAAGCAGGCGGCTGCGTTCCGGCCGACCGATGCCATGATTCCAAACGATCTCATGATCCGCCAGTGGCCGGAGGGGCACTGATGACGATCACCAACCAACAGCGGCGTATCCTCAAGCAGATGCTCGAGAAAGAGCGCGAGGGCATCGAGCGCGGCTATCGCCAAGGTGACGCCGAGATTCCGGAAAGCGTGATCAAGGCGATCGTCGCGCAGAATTTCGTGCGCAACTCGCTCGAGGTTTCGGTCGAGGAGCTGCTGCCTTTCGAAATGCGGTTCATCGCAGAGCTCGCGATCCGCGTTGCCTCGCTGGTGATCAGCGCAGCGCCGATCGAAAAGCAGGACGAGCTGATCGCCCTCTTGCTCCACAACCTTCGCCAGGTGCACCACCAACGCGTCGCCGCCGGCGAGGTCATCAAGCTCCGTTGGGAGGTCGACGGCCACATGCAGCCGAACGTTGCCACTGGCAACGAGGTGAACTGATGGCGTCTCGCGTCGCACCATCAAAGACCGCCTTCAGGACATCGGCGCGCGCCCGCGACGTCGAGCCTGTGAAGAACCCGCGCCATCTCGCCTGGATCCGAACGCTGCCGTCTGCAGTGTCTGGACAGGAAGGCTGTGTCGCTGCGCACATCAACTTCGCCGATCATCGCTATGGGAAGCCGGAGCGTGCCAAGTCGAAGCGCGCCGATGATCGTTGGTGCCTTCCGCTCACAGCGTGGGAGCACACAGACGGGCCGGACGCTCAACATCGGACAGGAAAAGAAAAATCGTGGTGGGACGCCCGCGGCATCGACGCCACCACGTTAGCCAACGACCTGTGGCGCGTCAGCGGCGACACCGAGGCCGCGCTAGTCATCCTCCAGGAGGCATGGCGCGGCCGCGCGAAACATCAGCGAGCAACAAGGAGTCCATCGTGACGATCGAATGCCATGGCCTCGATACGCCGGAGCGTGTCTGCTTCTACGAACAGGATTTCTACGTCCTTTCGAATTTCTCGTCGTTCAATCTCCGTTGGAAAGGGAAAATATTTCCTACGTCCGAGCATGCCTATCATTCGGAGAAATTTGAGAACGGCGACCTATCAGAAGCCATTAGAACGGCTCCGTCTGCCCATGAAGCCTTCAAGTTCGCCGAACGGGCGAAATGGCTGAGGCGTGACGACTGGGACGACGTCAAGGTCGATATCATGCGGGAAATCCTCCGCGCCAAGGTCGAGCAGCACGAATATGTGCGGCGCAAGCTCTTGGCGACCGGCGATCGCGAACTCGTCGAAAACAGCTGGCGTGACGATTTCTGGGGATGGGGGCCGAACCGCGACGGCCAAAATATGCTCGGCAAGCTCTGGATGGAAATCCGCGCATGGCTGCGTTCTGAAGGAGCTGTCGCTTGAGCAGCTCCGAGCGCACCCCTGGCCGGCTGATCGGCGAGGCCATCGACACCGCCGAGCGCGTCTTCCCGGGCGCGGACTGGCTGTTCGGCAAGGGCAAGGTGAACCCCGACGAGCCGCTTTACGGCTTTCGCGTCTTCGCGCCTGGCACAGAAGACGTCATCGCCGAGGGTGAGCATGACGATCCTGTCGAGTGCGTGATGCAGGCGCTGGACCCCGATCGCCGGGGAAAGGCGCTGTCATGAAGCATTCGAAACTGGGGAGCCCGCCATGAGCACCCACGAGGCGAAACACCCCCTGTTCACAACCACTGTGGATATCGGGTATGAGTAAACCGGCAATTATACCGGCCGGCTCTTGGCCAGCCAGAATGCCGCCTGAGCTCGCGGCCGGATATGTCGGCGAGCGGTCCGTGGAGGCATTCTTGCGCCTCGTCGGCACGGAGTATCCAGAGCCCGTCGTTGATACGGGCTCCGGCAAGGGGCGTCGTCGTCTATGGCTGAAAAGGGATCTGGACAAGGTGCTGGGGCTCGCCGAGGGCGAACCCAGCGTCACGCCAGAAGCCGAGTTTTGATCGAGATCATCCTGCCGCGCTATACGTCGTCGAAGCCTCTCAAGAGCGGCAAGACCGGCTTCTATTGGACGTGCCCATC
>NZ_LPVS01000075.1:0-86778 GCF_014843905.1 Mesorhizobium silamurunense
GCCTTCGCTGCAGCCTTCATCTTCTGGATCAATGAGTCCTGACCCTAGTTCAAAACGCCCCTGAACTCGCTCCTCGATCGCCTTCAGGAACTGGTCGGACGTCGATGTCCATCCAAAGAGTATCTGCACGAGCGTGATCGAGGCGTCATGATTGCTCCTTGAGGCGTCCCAAGCGATGGGCTCGCTGGTGCAATCCGTCAGCAGTATGCAGTGATAGTCCCTGAAGAAGGCATCCCGAATTGTCGATTCCACACACACGCTGGTCGTGCATCCTGTCACGATGAGGTGTTTGATGCCTGCGGTCTTCAGAACAGAATCGAGTTCGGTCTCGTAGAAACCGCTGAATCGCGTTTTGTAGAGGACGACATCCCCCGGCTCTGGCTTGAGGTCGTCAACGATATCTGTTCCCCAGGTGTCGCGGATCAGAATCCGGCTCTCGCTGCCATCCGGGGCTGTCATGCTCTCACCGACCCCAAAGATCTGGAGATGTCGGATACGGTTGGGGGCGTCCGATTTCCCAAGGTCCGAGAGGTCGGAATAATACCCCATTTTCAGATAGACGACGGGCACTCTCAAATCGCGAGCGGCCGCTATTACGCTGGCAGTAGGGCCGACAGCCCGTTGAATCCCGGAGATATCGATTCCAGCTCTGTCGAACATTCCACCTTTGGAGCCGAAGTCATTCTGCATGTCCACGACGAGAACTGCAGCGTTAGCAGTATCAATTAAAATAGGTTGAGGCTTCGCGTCGATGACAAGTGGATGCATTTTTATCCTCCCCCAGCATGAGGGGTCGCTCTTTGCGCCCTTGTCATCATGATCCGCCACCTACATCGCGTCAACAAAGGGGAGCTACATCCCTGCTTGGCGGACTAGAGCAGCGGTTACGTTCAAAACAGCTTTCCCGGCGACTATTGCCACATACTTCGAACCACGATGTCGAGCTTATGGGTTTCAACCCGGAACGCCGCAGATTGCCGAATGCATCCAACAGGAAGCTAGCTTGATGCCTCGCCCATTCCTTAGCGTCAGCAAGGACTGTGAATGTTCTGGTTAAAGGGGCGACGCCCTTCCTGCGAACCTGTACTTGATACTTGTCGCAGTGCTTCCGAATTCTGGCCATGACGAACCCTTTGCTGTGACCAGTTTGTGACCAGCAGCCAAATCAAGGGTCATTCGATGGGATTTGTTTTGATAGCTAAACTATTGAAAAGCTATCAAAAACTGGATGGTGGGCGTGACAAGGATTGAACTTGTGACCCCTGCAATGTCAATGCAGTGCTCTCCCGCTGAGCTACACGCCCATCCGAAGCCGCGCATACACCATTTTTGGTCCGGCGCGTCAATAGCAGGAATTGTGAAAAGAAGCTCCGTTTTGCCGCACCGGCGGAAGCGCCGCCTGTGCGGAAAATATCTCAGGCCGCCTGAAGCATCTTCTCGACCTCGTTGACGAGGTCGCGCAGATGGAACGGCTTCGACAGCACCTTGGCGTCCTTGGGCGCCTTGGAATCCGGATTGAGCGCGACGGCGGCAAAACCGGTGATGAACATGACCTTGAGGTCCGGATCGATCTCGGTGGCGCGGCGGGCAAGCTCGATGCCGTCCATCTCCGGCATGACGATGTCGGTCAGAAGCAGCGAGAAAGGCTCCTCGCGCAGCCGCTCATAGGCGCTGGCGCCATTGTCGAAATCGCTTACCTGGTAACCGGCACGCTCCAGCGCCTTGACGAGGAACCGGCGCATATCGTCGTCGTCTTCCGCCAGCAGAATGCGTGCCATCATATCCCGTCCGAATCACCCGCCCCAAGCCTGCCGCCGGGCAAGCCCGTTAACCATCCTGTATATGAGGAGGAGACGGTAAACATCAAGTGAACATTGGCCTTGTCCCGCCCGCTTCGACTGTCCGTTTCGTGGGCTGAGATGCTGGACATGACGGGCGCAAGATGGCAGTTTTGCGTCATGATGCAGTGCTGTTTCCTGGTTCGTTCAAATTGAAGACGGCAGCCGAGGATTTTTCGGTCGTACCACCCTTCGAAATCCGATTGGGCGCCGAGCAACGCGTACCTTTCCTGTTCAATTCGCCGCATAGCGGCCGCCACTATCCCGAGCGCTTCCTGGCCATGGCGCGGCTCGACCGCAACGCCATACGCCGGTCGGAGGATTGCTATGTCGATGAATTGTTCGGCGGCGCCGTCGCGCTCGGCGCGCCGATGCTGGCGGCGAATTTCCCGCGCGCCTATCTGGACGTCAACCGCGAGCCGTGGGAACTCGATCCGCGCATGTTCGCGGAGCCGGTGCCGTCCTTCTGCAACATCCGTTCTGCCCGCGTCGCGGGCGGGCTGGGCACGGTGCCGAAGCTGGTAGGAGAGGGGCTCGACATCTATCCCGGGCGCCTGCCTCTGGCCGAGGCCGTGGGGCGCATAGAGGCCGTCTACAAGCCGTATCACGAGACGCTGAAGCGGCTGCTGACCAGAACCCATGCCCGCTTCGGCTATGCCGTGCTGATCGATTGCCATTCAATGCCGGCCAGCATCCGCGTCGGCGACAACGGGGCGCGGCCGGATTTCATCATCGGCGACCGTTTCGGCATTTCCGCGACCGCGGCTCTGACCGAGACGGCGATCGGCCTGCTGACGGGCATGGGCTACGCGGTCGCGCACAACAAGCCTTATGCCGGCGGCTTCATCACCGAGCATTACGGGCGGCCGGCGCGTCATCTCCACGCGCTGCAGATAGAGGTCAATCGCGGACTTTACATGAACGAGCGGACGTTCCAGAAGTCGGCCGGCTTCGACGCGCTTGCCGACGACCTGGCGCGGTTTTCGGCCGAGCTGATGTCGATGCCCGACCATAATTTCGTCGACCTGCCGCTCGCCGCGGAATGATCGCAACCCGACGATTCGCGGCTTAAAAAAAGACCGCGTCGTTTTCACGACACGGTCGAAGTCTAGGGAGGAAACGCCCAAGGAGGGCATGGACAGGATAAGCTGTCCGAGAACAAAACTATTGTGCGATGCACAAATGTCAATCGACTTCGGGCTTTTTTAATTCAATATGATGTGCAAATTCCGTTTCGGCGGCTGAGGTGTGACATTCGGGCAACAAATGCGCGGCGCCTGATCGGCCTTTGCGTCTTTGCTCCGGGCAGAAACGGCGGCTGCCGACGGCTGCCGCAATGGGGAGAGCGAGTTGGATATCAGTATTGATTTCATGCGGCGCATCGCGCGTGCCGCCGCGGCCGAGACCTTGCCGCGCTTCCGCAGCCAGGGCGAGGTCACCAACAAACAAGCCGAAAGCTTCGATCCGGTGACGGAGGCCGACCGCGAGGCCGAGCGGGCGATCCGGGCGCTTATCTCAGCGGAATACCCCGATCACGGCATCCTCGGCGAGGAGCATGGCAGCGAGAATATTTCGAGCCGGCATGTCTGGGTCATCGACCCGATCGACGGCACGCGCGCCTTCATTTCCGGCCTGCCGGTCTGGGGAACGCTAGTCGGACTGACGGTCGACGGCGATGCCGTCGCGGGCCTGATGTCGCAACCCTTCACCGGCGAGCTGTTCTATGCCAATGCGTCCGGCTCGCACTACGAAGGCCCGGGCGGCCCGCGCAAGCTCGCGACGCGCAAGACGACGGAGCTTTCGCAGGCGACGCTGTTCACCACCACGCCGGCGCTGTTCAAGGGCGAGGCGCGCAGCCGCTACGACCAGTTCGAGAAGCAGGTGCAACTCGCCCGCTACGGCACGGACTGCTACGCCTTCGCGATGATAGCGGCGGGAAGCGTCGACATTGTCGCCGATCCAGGCTTGAAACCCTACGACATCGTGGCGCTGATCCCGATCATCGAGAAGGCGGGCGGCGTGGTCACCACATTCGAGGGCGGGCCGGCGGAAAAGGGCGGCGACATACTGGCGGCGGCGACGCCGGAATTGCACGCCGCGGCGATGGCAGCGTTGCGCGGCTGAGCATCTCTAAAGCGCGTCGCGCTGAAATGGATTCAGCGACGCGCTTTAAGCCTTTGTTTTGATGCATGTCGTTATCCCAGAACCGCTACGCACTTCTGGGCGACGTGCATCAGGCGTTGGTGGACGAAGCGCCCGCGAGACGCAGGCCCCATAGGATGAGGGCGAAAGAGATCAGGCCGGTCGGCGCGGACGAATACCCTATCCCTTTGATCACGCCTTCCTGGAAGGCACTCCAATGGAAGGCTCCGGCCGCCAGCGGCATTGTCTCGTTGCCGGCCCCCCAGATGCTGGCCATTACATAGGCGGCCAGGATGGCCAAGGCCGAATAGATCAGGAACCAGAATGCAACCCGTGACATCGCGGCGCCGAGATTGAGCCTGGGCCACATGAGACCCAGCGCCAGCAGGAGAACGCCCTGCAGGCCGCTGAGCGTGTGCGCGGACAGTCCGAGCCGCGGCGCGGCGAGGTACGGGATCGCAAACCCTTCGAAGGACGAAAACAGCAGGAGGGCGACGCCGATCTGCAGCAGGCGATGGCCCTGACGCGATAGCGGGCTCGATGCGTTCATGTTCTCTCCTCCCGGTCCCTGTCGACTGGCGTATGACCTCCTGGACAGCAACCTAGCGCTCGGCGCCCGAACGGGAATAAGCCGAGGCGGCGAAGTTCGCCCATCGGTCGGGGAGCCACGCTGCGGACTGGCTCTCAGGACGGGCGTGCTGCCGAGCCGGTCAGGGGACGTCGCCGGTGCCCGGAATGAACGCATCGAAGGCCGCGAGCAACTGCTCGCGGAAAAGATCCTTCTCCTGCAGGATCTCGTGATGGGCGCCGTCGATCATCAACAGCGAGCCGACGCGCAGCCGCCTGGCATAGGCCTCCACCGCCTTGGTCGACACGACCTGGTCGGCGCCGGCGGCGACGATCAGCATCGGCACCCGGATCCTTGCCATGAAATCGGGATCGCTGACGGCTTCCGCGGCTTCGGCGGCGGCCTTCAGCCAGCGGATGGTCGGACCACCGAGACCCAACTGCGGCCAAGCCCTGTAGATGTCCGTGTTGCGCCGGTAGCGCTCCGGATCGGAGGTTACCTTGTTGATTTCGAAGGGCGTCGGCAATTTCGGACGCGGCCCCAAGGCGGCATAGAGGCGGCCGAGGCCCAGCGCGCAGAACACCGCGCAGACGCGCCGTATGGTGGTTATCGAAACTTGCAAGTCGGGCACGGCCAGGAAGGGCGCGATCAGCACCATGCGCCGCACCCGGTTGACCATCGACGGCGAGGCAAGCAGCGCAATCACCGCTCCGGTCGAATGGGCGAGAATGTAATAGGGGCCGCGGCAATCCGGCAGCACGATCTCCTCGAAGAACTGCTCAAGGTCGCCGGTGTAGTCGCAGAAGCTGCGGACATAGCCGCGCTGCCGGTCGCGCAGCAGGCGGCTGGAATCGCCCTGGCCGCGCCAGTCGAGGATGGCAACGCCGAAGCCGCGGCCGGCGAGGTCGCGGATGGTTTCGAAATATTTCTCGATGCACTCGTTGCGGCCGGTAAGCACCACCACCGTGCCCTGCAGCGGGCGGGCGACCGCAGCGAAGACGCCATAGCGGATCTTCCTGCCGTCGCGGGTTGGGAAAAAGCCACCGGCGGCATGCTCAGGCGGCGGATTGCCCTCGGTGTGGTGGAAAAGGTCCGTCATTCGGCGCTTCGTAGATTGTTCTTTGCCCGAACGGGCCAGGCGTTGCCATGGTGATAGACGGCCATGCGCCAAAAGCAAAGGCGTTGCGGGATTTGCGCGCGGCTTTCACCGAGCTCGAAACGGGGAAGGCCGGAAGCGCCTGCGGCGCGCTTCCGGCCTCTGTCGATCCGGGAGGAAGGGACGTTGCACCCGGTTCGGCCTCGTCGCGGCGCCCCGATCGAGGCGCCGCATGTCCGTATTCTTAGGCGCAGCCTAGCCAGGCCAGGCTGAACGGATGCCGAAGCCGCGGTTCATCTGGCGTTCATCGGGCGGAAAGATCGAAGGGAAGTTGATCGCGCGAAGTTCTTGAAATGGGCTTTTGCGCTTCCCAAATGGAGATTGTGGCCGCCGATGTCGGGGCCGCTGGCCTATCCGGAACGCCTTTCGAGGGTTTCGCACCGGGTCATACGCAAACCATGTTGCTCAACAGGAGAACACACCATGCGTCACGTTGATTTTTCCCCGCTTTATCGTTCGACCGTCGGCTTCGACCGGCTGTTCACCATGCTCGATACGCTCGGCCAGCCCGAGAGCGCGCAGACCTATCCGCCCTATAACATCGAGCGCACCGGCGAGAACGCCTATCGTATCTCGATGGCGGTTGCCGGCTTCTCGGAAGACGAGATCTCGATCGAGGCGCACCGCAATGTGCTGACCGTCAAGGGCGAGCGCAAGGAAGAGAACAACGGCGAGGGTTCCGAGTTGCTCTATCGCGGCATTGCCTCGAGGGCCTTCGAGCGCCGCTTCCAGCTCGCCGACCACGTCGAGGTCGAGGGCGCCACGCTGAAGAACGGCCTGCTCTTCGTCGACCTCAAGCGCAACATCCCCGACGAGCTCAAGCCGCGCAAGATTGCGATCACCTCGTCTTCGGACAAGGCCAAGCAGATCGAGGCCAAGGCTGCCGCGTAACCCGCGAGCTCCATCTGGAAATACGTCTCCCTCCCGAGACGAAAGCGGCGTCGAAAGGCGCCGCTTTTTTGTGCCATGGGCAACGGATCGTTCTGGCTCTTTTGGAGCCAGTATTGTCCTTCCATGAAGGGCAATGTCTGATTTTTCCCTGGCCCTCACCTGCACAGTTGCAATCACCTTCCTGCTGGCGGGGATCGTCAAGGGCGTGACCGGCATGGCCTGCCGACGCTGGCGATGGGATTGCTGGGCACGGTAATGCCGCCGGTCGCTGCCGCGTCGCTGCTCATCGTGCCGTCTTTCGTCACCAATGTCTGGCAGCTCTTCGCCGGCCCGAGCTTTGCATCGATCCTGCGGCGACTCTGGCTGATGATGGCGGGCATCGTGATCGGCACCGTTATAGGCTCGCGGCTGCTGGCCAGCGACAATGTCAAATGGACGACCGCCGGCCTCGGCGCGGCATTGATCGCCTATGCCGCCTACAGCCTGCTGGCACGACAGCCCGCAGTTCCGGCGGGAGCCGAGCGCTGGTCTTCGCCGGTCGTGGGCTTCCTCACGGGGCTGGTCACCGGGGGCACGGGCGTCTTCGTGGTGCCCGCCGTGCCCTATATCCAGGCGCTCGGATTGAGCCGGGACGATCTCATCCAGGCGCTCGGCCTTTCCTTCACCGTCTCTACCATCGCGCTGGCGATAGGGCTCGCATCGCATGGCGCCTTCGAGCCTGGACATCTGGCGATGTCCTCGCTTGTCGTGCTGCCGGCCTTGCTTGGCATGTGGCTCGGGCAGGTCCTGCGGCAGCGGATCAGCCCGGCGGCATTCCGCCGCTGGTTCCTGATTTTTCTGATCCTGCTTGGCTCCGAACTGTTGCTGAGGCCCTGCCTCGCCTGATCATTCGGAGAGCAGTTGACCGAGACGATCGATCTCTCGCGTCGTGGTCGCGAAGCTTGCGACGAAGCGGTAGATCGCTTCACCGTCGCCGAGATGGCCGTCAAAACCCTGCGGCACGCCCCATTCATAGAATTTGGCGCCGGCGGCCTGCAGCTTTTCGGCAACCGCGCGGTCAAGGATGGCGAACACTTCGTTGGCCTGCGGCAGCCAGGCGAGCTTGCCTGCCGGCGAGTCCTCGATGGTCTCGGCCAGATGTGCGGCCATCGCATTGGCGTGGTGCGCCATCCTCAGCCACAGGTCGTCGCTGAGATAGGCTTCGAACTGGGCCGAGATGAAGCGCGCCTTGGAAAAAGTCTGACCGGCGCGCTGGCGCAGCAGGCGCAGGTCGCCGCCGACATCGGGGTTCAGAATCACCACGGCATCGGCCATCCAGCAGCCGTTCTTGGTGGCGCCGAAGGAGATGAGATCGACGCCGCTTTTCCAGGTCATTTCAGCAGGAGTCACGCCAGTCGCCGCGATCGCATTTGCAAAGCGCGCGCCGTCCATATGCAGTGGCAGCTTATGCCTGCGGCTGACCTCGGCGATCGCGTTGACGTCGTCGACGGTATAGACTGTGCCGACCTCGGTCGCCTGGGTGATCGTCACCGCCATTGGCTGGCCGGCGGGCGCAAGATCCTGCGAATAGCGCTTTATAGCCCGATCGAGAGCCTCCGGGTTCATGCGTCCCAGAGGTCCCGGGACCGGCGCCATGCGCGCGCCGCCGGTGTAGAAGCCCATCGCGCCGAATTCGTCGACATTCATATGCGCTTCGGAATGGCAAAGGGCGATGCCCCCGATACGGTTCAACGCCGCCATCGACAGCGCGTTGGCCGCGGTGCCGGTGGCGACGAAGAACACCTGAACTTCACGCTCGAAGACCTCGCTGAAGCGACGATAGACGGCGCGGTCCAACTCGCCGTCACCATAGGCGCTCGCGATGCCGGCCGCGTGGCGGGAAAGATTGGCCGAAATGTCGGGATGGACGCCCGCCCAGTTGTCGGATGCAAAGAACATCGAGAGGTCCGTATCGTGATTGGCAAAAGCGGCGCGACTTGACTGCTTTGGCGTCCGATGCGCAAGAGCCAATCATTGGCAAAGCTGTGAAGCCAGCCGGCGGCCGCACATGGTTGCGACCAAAGCTTACATTTCTCGATCCCGTCACGAAATTTTGTGTCGCGGCGAGGCCAAGATTTTTGTGAATCGGTCTTGTGCAGGCCCCCGAATTCTGCCATAAAAAATTTAGGACAGTAGTGCTGTCTTATTTTGTCGCACAAAACAGGCCGGACTGGCGTATCATCGGTGCCATTCCGGCCATTGTCGCGAGCGGCGGGTAGACGGCTCCGCTCTGGCCTGTACGATACCGGATGCGAACCGGGCGTATGGCCGCATGGTTCGGCAAGAATTTCGCGAGACGTGCAGCAAGGATGAAGGGGAAGCATTGTGCTTCCCAAGGCA
Organism: Mesorhizobium silamurunense; assembly: GCF_014843905.1. Lineage (NCBI taxonomy): Bacteria > Pseudomonadati > Pseudomonadota > Alphaproteobacteria > Hyphomicrobiales > Phyllobacteriaceae > Mesorhizobium > Mesorhizobium silamurunense. The sequence goes on from NZ_LPVS01000075.1 coordinate 8,975, forward strand.
AACCAGCGCCCTAAGGGAAATCACCGCCAAAGGGTGCGGAACGGAGGACAGGACGATGACGGAACTGACGCGATCTGCGATCAACGGCCAGGCCGCGCAGACGAAAGCGGCAGTTGTCAAAAATCCGACTCGCGCGACCAACGGCCCGACTACCGGCTTGACCGCGCAAGGGCTCTATGATCCGCGCAACGAGCATGACGCCTGCGGCGTCGGCTTCATCGCCAACATGAAGGGCGTGAAGTCGCACCAGATCGTCGAGGACGGCCTGGCGATGCTGGAAAACCTCACCCATCGCGGCGCCGTCGGTGCCGATCCGCTGGTCGGCGACGGCGCCGGCGTGTTGGTGCAGATTCCGGACCACTTCTTCCGTGAGGAGATGGCGGCCAAGGGCGTCGAACTGCCCCCCGCCGGCCAGTACGGCGTCGGCCACTGGTTCATGCCGCAGGACGCGGCCCTTCGCGCCCATATCGAGGACATCATAGCCGAATCGGCGCAGTCGGAAGGGCTGCCGCTCATCGGCTTCCGCGACGTGCCGGTCGACAATTCGTCATTGTCGAAGGCGCCGGAGATCGTCGCGTCCGAGCCGTTCCATCGTCAGGTGTTCATCGGCCGTACTGCCGACATTCCGGACGACGAGGAGTATGAAGCGAGGCTCTATCTCCTGCGCAAGGTTATCTCGGGCCGCATCTATGCCGAGAATGACAACAAGGACATCGGTTCCTACTGCGTGTCGCTGTCGGCGCGCACCATCGTCTACAAGGGTATGTTCCTCGCCTACCAGGTCGGGGCCTATTACAAGGACCTCAACGACCCGCGTTTCGAGACGGCGCTGATCCTCGTCCACCAGCGCTTTTCGACCAACACGTTCCCGTCATGGAAGCTGGCGCATCCCTACCGCATGGTCGCGCATAACGGCGAGATCAACACGGTGCGCGGCAACAACAACTGGATGGCGGCGCGCCAGGCCTCGGTCGATTCCGAGCTGTTCGGCAACAATATCTCGAAGCTGTGGCCGATCTCCTATGAAGGCCAGTCGGACACGGCGTGCTTCGACAATGCGCTCGAGTTCCTGTTCCAGGGTGGCTACAGCTTAAGCCACGCCATGATGATGCTGATCCCGGAAGCCTGGGCCGGCAACAAGCTCATGGATCAGGACCGCAAGGCCTTCTACGAATACCATGCAGCGCTGATGGAGCCGTGGGACGGGCCGGCGGCAGTCGTCTTCACCGACGGACGCCAGATCGGCGCGACGCTCGACCGCAACGGTCTGCGGCCGGCGCGCTACATCGTCACCGACGACGACCGCGTCATCATGGCTTCGGAAGCCGGCGTGCTGCCAGTGCCGGAGGAAAAGATCGTGCAGAAGTGGCGGCTGCAGCCCGGCCGCATGCTGCTGATCGATCTTGCCAAGGGCCGCATCATTTCCGACGAGGAGATCAAGTCGGAGATCGCGACCAGGCACCCCTACAAGACCTGGCTCGCCAACACGCAGCTCATCCTCGAAGACCTGAAGCCGGTCGAGCCGCGGGCGCTGCGCAAGGACGTCAGCCTGCTCGATCGCCAGCAGGCCTTCGGCTACACGCAGGAAGACACCAAGCTTCTGATGGCGCCGATGGCCACCACCGGCCAGGAAGCGGTCGGCTCGATGGGCACCGACACGCCGATCTCGGCGATGTCGGACAAGTCGAAGCTGCTCTACACCTATTTCAAGCAGAACTTCGCCCAGGTCACCAACCCGCCGATCGACCCGATCCGCGAGGAGCTGGTGATGAGCCTGGTGTCCTTCATCGGGCCGCGGCCGAACATCTTCGATCTGGTCGGCACGTCGCGCCGCAAGCGGCTGGAAGTGCGCCAGCCGATCCTGACCAATGGCGATCTCGAAAAGATCCGCTCCATCGGCCACACCGAGGACCGTTTCGACACCAAGACGATCGATATCACCTATGGCTCGAACGAGGGCGCGGCCGGCATGCAGGGCGCCATCGACCGGCTCTGCGAGCGGGCCGAGGCGGCGGTCGCCGGCGGCTACAACATCATCATCCTGTCCGACCGCCAGGTCGGGCCGGACCGGATCGCCATTCCCGTGCTTCTCGCCACCGCGGCGGTGCACCACCACCTGATCCGCAAGGGCCTGCGCACTGCGGTCGGGCTGGTCGTGGAATCCGGCGAGCCGCGGGAAGTGCATCATTTCTGCTGCCTGGCCGGCTACGGCGCCGAGGCGATCAACCCTTATCTCGCCTTCGACACGCTGCTCGACATGCACAAGCGCGGCGAGCTGCCGGAAGAGGTCGACGAATATGAAGTCGTCTCCCGCTACATCAAGTCGATCGGCAAGGGCATCCTCAAGGTGATGTCCAAGATGGGCATCTCGACCTATCAGTCCTATTGCGGCGCGCAGATCTTCGACGCCATCGGGCTCAAGTCGGATTTCGTCGAGAAATACTTCACCGGCACCGCGACGCTGATCGAAGGCGTCGGGCTGGACGAGATCGCGACCGAGACGCTCAGCCGTCACACAGACGCCTTCGGCAACGACCCTGTGCTGCGCAACAATCTCGAGGTCGGCGGCGAGTACATGTTCCGCATGCGTGGCGAGGCGCATATGTGGTCGCCGGACGCGGTTGCGACCTTGCAGCATGCCGTGCGCCAGGGCTCCTGGGACACGTTCAAGGAATATTCGGCGCAGATCGACAGCGCGACCGCGCGCGCGCAGACCATACGCGGCCTGTTCAAGATCAAGTTGGCGGAAGAGACCGGCCGCAAGACGGTCGCGCTCGACGACGTCATGCCGGCGGCCGAGATCGTCAAGCGCTTCTCGACCGGAGCGATGTCCTTCGGCTCGATCTCCAGGGAAGCGCACACCACGCTGGCGCGCGCCATGAACACCATCGGCGGCAAGTCGAACACCGGCGAGGGCGGCGAGGAGGCCGACCGCTATCTGCCGCTGCCCGGCGGCGGCAAGAACCCGGAACGCTCGGCGATCAAGCAGGTGGCGTCGGGGCGGTTCGGCGTGACGGCGGAGTATCTGGTCAATTCCGACGTCATGCAGATCAAGGTGGCCCAAGGCGCCAAGCCCGGCGAGGGTGGCCAGTTGCCCGGCCACAAGGTCGACGCCACCATCGCCAAGGTCAGGCATTCGACGCCCGGCGTCGGCCTGATCTCGCCGCCGCCGCATCACGACATCTATTCGATCGAGGATCTGGCGCAGCTGATTTATGACCTGAAGAACGTCAATCCGGCGGCCGACGTCTCGGTCAAGCTGGTGTCGGAGGTCGGCGTCGGCACGGTCGCGGCGGGCGTCGCCAAGGCGCGCGCCGACCACATCACCATCTCCGGCTATGACGGCGGCACCGGCGCTTCGCCGCTGACCTCGCTCAAGCATGCCGGCAGCCCGTGGGAAATGGGCCTTGCCGAAACGCATCAGACGCTGGTGCTCAACGGCTTGCGCTCCCGCGTGGCGCTGCAGGTCGACGGCGGCCTGCGCACCGGCCGCGACGTCATCATCGGTGCGCTGCTCGGCGCCGACGAGTTCGGCTTCTCGACCGCGCCGCTGATCGCGGCCGGCTGCATCATGATGCGCAAGTGCCACCTGAACACCTGCCCGGTGGGCGTGGCGACGCAGGACCCGGTGCTGCGCAAGCGCTTCAAGGGCACGCCGGAACACGTCATCAACTTCTTCTTCTACGTTGCGGAAGAGGTGCGTGCGCTGCTCGCCGAAATGGGCTTCACCCATCTCGACCAGATCATCGGCGACACCGACCTTCTGGAGAAGCGCGACGTGATCCAGCATTGGAAGGCGCGCGGACTCGACTTCTCGAAGATGTTCTTCAAGCCCGATGCGCCGCACGAGGCGCTGCACTGGACCGAACGGCAGAAGCATCCGATCGACGACGTGCTCGACCGCAAGCTGATCGAGCTGGCGAAGCCGGCGCTCGAAGCCAAGCAGCCGGTGACCATCGAGCTGCCGATCCGCAATGTCGACCGCTCCGCCGGCGCGATGCTGTCGGGCGAAGTGGCCAAGCGCTTCAAGCACAAGGGGCTGCGCGAGGACACGATCAGCGTCAAGCTCACCGGCACGGCTGGCCAGTCCTTCGGCGCGTTTCTCGCGCGCGGCGTTTCCTTCGAACTGGTCGGCGCCGGCAACGACTATGTCGGCAAGGGCCTGTCGGGCGGCCGCATCGTCATCCGGCCGCCGGAAGAGGCCAAGATCATAGCTGCCGAATCTATCATCGTCGGCAACACGGTGCTCTACGGCGCGACCGAGGGCGAGGCCTATTTCGCCGGTGTCGCCGGCGAGCGCTTCGCGGTGCGAAATTCCGGCGTCGTCACCGTCGTCGAAGGCGTCGGCGACCATGGCTGCGAATACATGACCGGCGGCATCGTCGTCGTCATCGGCAAAACGGGGCGCAACTTCGCCGCCGGCATGTCGGGCGGCGTCGCCTATGTGCTGGACGAGAGGGGCGATTTCGCCGAGCGCTGCAACATGGCGATGGTCGAGCTGGAGCCGGTTCCGGAAGAGGACGACCTGATGGAGAAGCTGCTCCATCACGGCGGCGACCTCGACCACAAGGGACGCGTCGACGTCTCCGGCGACATGACCAGCCACGACGAGGAGCGGCTCTATCAGCTGATCTCGAACCACGTCCATTACACGGGCTCGGTGCGCGGCCGCGAGATCCTCGACAACTGGGCAAGCTTCCGGCCGAAATTCCGGAAAATCATGCCGGTCGAGTATCGCCGCGCGCTGATCGAGATGGAACGCATGCGCATGAGCGTGGCGGCGGAATAGGCTTCGGGCATGGCCGGGGGAGATAATGCCCCGGCCGGCATCCTCACCAACAATCCTGACCTCGGAACCAAGGTTGCCACGGCGGCCTTATGAGGTTAACGGGTGCGCCGACAAGCTAGGCATTCGAGCGTGCCTTCGGACAGCAGGGACTGGACTATGGGCAAGGTAACAGGGTTTCTCGAAATCGACCGGCAGGTGCGCAAGTACCAGCCTGCCTCGGATCGCATCCGGCACTTCCGTGAATTCACGCTGCCGATGTCGGACAAGGAGGTCGAGAAACAGGCGGCGCGCTGCATGGATTGCGGCATTCCGTACTGCCATGGGCCGACCGGCTGCCCGATCCACAACCAGATCCCGGACTGGAACGACCTCGTCTACAACGGCGACTGGGACAGCGCGATCCGCAACCTGCATTCGACCAACAATTTCCCGGAGTTCACCGGCCGCATCTGCCCGGCGCCGTGCGAGGAAGCCTGCACGCTGAACCTCGAGGACATTCCGGTCGCCATCAAGACGATCGAGCAGGCGATCGCCGACAAGGCTTACGAGACCGGCCACATCCGGCCCTATCCGCCGGAGAAGAAGACCGGCAAGCGCGTCGCCGTCATCGGCTCCGGGCCGGCAGGAATGGCCGCCGCCCAGCAGCTCGGCCGCGCCGGTCACGACGTGCATGTCTATGAGCGCGAGAGCCGGCCGGGCGGACTGATGCGCTACGGCATTCCCGACTTCAAGATCGAGAAGCATTACATCGACCGCCGCATCGAGCAGATGCAGGGCGAGGGCGTGACTTTCCATTGCGGCGTCAATGTCGGTGTCGACAAGCCTGTTGCGGAGCTCCTCGCCGAGTACGACGCCGTGCTCTATTGCGGCGGCTCGGAAACGCCGCGCCCCGCCAACATTCCGGGCGACGATCTCAGCGGCGTCTACGATGCGATGCCCTATCTGGTCCAGCAGAACCGCCGCGTCGGCGGCGAGCCGATCCAGTCGGTGGCCTGGCCCTCGCATCCAATCATCGCCGGCGGGCAGCATGTGGTGGTCGTCGGCGGCGGCGACACCGCGTCCGACTGCATCGGCACCGCCTTCCGGCAAGGCGCGGTCCGCGTGACACAACTCGACATCCGTCCGCAGCCGCCGGAGAAGGAAGACAAGCTCGCTGTCTGGCCTTACTGGGCGACCAAGATGCGCACATCCTCCTCGCAGGCCGAAGGCGCCGAGCGCGAATTCCAGGTGGCGACGCTCGAATTCATCGGCGAGGACGGCCAGCTGACCGGCGTCCGCTGCTGCGAGGTCGACGAGAAGCGCAAGCCTGTTCCCGGCACCGAATTCGTCATACGTGCCGATCTCGCCTTCATCGCCATCGGCTTTGCCGGTCCGGTGAACGACAGCGTGATGAAGGAACTCGACGGGCAGATAAAGGTCGTCACCGACAGTCGCCGCTCGAGGAACGTCGAGGCCAACGACCGCGACTACAAGACCAGCGTCGACAAGCTCTACACGGCGGGCGACGTGCGCCGCGGCCAGTCGCTGGTGGTGTGGGCGATCCGCGAAGGCCGCCAGGCGGCGCGCGCGATCGACGAAGCGCTGATGGGGTCGACGGTACTGCCTCGTTAGCGATTGATTGCCGTGGTCGTGTCCGACGATGCGGTGGGCGTCTTCGGCGGCCAGGAGAAATCGTCGGCGCGGCCGGGCGAGGCGGCGGGCGCCTTGCCTTCGACGGTCAGCTTTTCACCCGGCAGGTTCGGATCGGCCTTGGCGGGCGGCGCGGCACCCAGCAGTTCGGTGCCGCCGTCGAGCGAGGGGTCGCTGAGCAGCATCGGCGCGGTGCGGTCGACGATGACGGGGGCCGCGGCAGGCTTCGACGCCTCGACCGGAGCGCCGGCCGGCGCGGAAACCGTGGTGACGCTTCCTGGCGCCGCCAGTCCAAGGATCTTTGCCAGCGGCTTTTCGGTATAAAAGGCAAGCTTGCGCTTGCCGGCCTTGGTCACGTTGATGCCGTCGTCGGAGCGCAGGCGCACCGGCTGGCCGTTGATGTCCGGCCCGGAGGTGACAAAGGCGCCGTTCTCGTCGACGAAGCCGTCCCAGACATCGACGAACTCTCCGCCATGCGTCTGTGCGGCAGAATGATAGATGTCGTTGAAGGCCAGCATGTCCGAGGTCATCTTCGCCGCCCCGAACGCCGGCATGCCGACCCACAGGAACGGCACCTTTGCATCCTGGATGGCCTTGCCCAGCGCATCGGTGCGGCGCTCGTATTCCTGGGTCCAGTTCTCGGAGCGCGGCTGCTCGCGCACGTCGCCGACGCGCATCTGCTGGCGGTCGTTGGAGCCAAGCATGATCACCACGACGGACGGTTTCTCCGTCTCGATCAGCGACTTGATCTCGACCGGCCAGTTGTAGAAATCGTCACGCACGAAGCCGGACGAGCCGTTGCTGCGTGAAACGATCCTGACTGCGGGATTGTCGGCAAAGGCGGTGTCGAGACCCTCGGCCAGCCCGCCCGCCAGAAAATCGCCGACCACCAGCACGACGCGGGAATCCGGCGTCTTCTCGATGATCGGCGTCTCCGGTTCGGCCGGCGGGCGCGGCTTGGATTTCTTCTTTGGTTTCGGCCTTGCCTTCTGGATTTCGGCCGGTGGCTCGATGCGCTCGCTGCGGCGCGGGAACAGAAGATCGCGCAGCGACCAGCCGCGGCTTTCCTCTTCCTGCGCGAAAGCTGGCGTATGGAAAGCGCTGGAGCCGGCGACGGCAAGCACGGCGATGGCCAGGACAAGGATCGGCAGGCGGCGAACGATCAGCCGGATACGCGCAACCGTAACCAATCAAGTCTCCATCCCTTGGCGCATGATCATGCAAAAGCGGGGAAATCATGCGCAAGCCGAAGCGCTACAGCATCCTTTCCGTCTTTGAAAGGATGCTTCACGCCATGGACGGCTCTATTGCTTCCGAAGCCATTTCAGCACTTCCAGGCTCGGATAGCCATCCTGGGTCAAGCCGACCTTCGCCTGGTAGGCCATGATGGCGGCCTTCGAGCCTTCGCCGATCTTGCCGTCGAACTTGCCGTCATAATAGCCGTGCTCGGAAAGCCGCTTCTGCAGTTCCTGCCGTTCCTCGAAGCTGAGCTTGGTGAAAGGCCGCTGCCAGTCCTGCACAAGACCGGTGCCGCCGGCGATCTCGTCGGCGAGCAGGCCGACGGCCAAAGCATATTTGTCGGCGTTGTTGTAGGCCTTGATAACCGAGAAATTCCTGATCATCAGGAAGGCCGGTCCGCCCCTGCCGTCCGGCACCTTCAATGTCGCCTTGTCGGTCAGGTTCCTGAACGGCTTGCCATTGGCCCTGGTGACGCCGAGCGCCTTCCATTGCGCCAGCGTCTTCGATCCGGCGGGCAGCTTGCCGGCGGGCAAGGTCACTTCGTAGCCCCAGGTCTTGCCGGCCTGCCAGCCGTTCTTCCTCAAAAGATTGGCGGATGTCGCAAGCGCGTCGGGGATCGAATTCCAGATGTCGCGCCGGCCATTGCCGTCCATGTCGACGGCGTAGCGCTGGTAGCTGGTCGGGATGAACTGCGTCTGGCCCATCGCGCCGGCCCAGGAGCCCATGAGATGGCCTTCGTCGATGTCGCCGGTCTGCAGGATCTTCAACGCGGCGATCAGCTGGGTGCGGGCGTATTTCGACCGCTTCGGGTCGCCATAGGCAAGGGTGGCCAACGAACGGATGACATTGCGCATGATGTCGTCGCGCTTGAGGATCTCGCCATAGTTCGATTCCATCGACCAGATGGCGAGAAGAATGTTGCGGTCGACGCCGAACCGCGCCTCGATCCGATCCAGCCACGGCCTCCATTTGCGCGCCATCGCCTGACCGTTGGCCACCGACTGGTCATGCACGCGGTTGTCGAAATAGTCCCAGGCGGGAGCGGTGAATTCCGGCTGGGTGCGGGCCTTTTCCAGCACGACCGGGTCAGGCTCGATGCCCCTCATGGCCTGGTCGTAGACCGCGCCGGAAACGCCGCCCTGCACGGCGGTGGCACGGAAGCCCACGACCCACTGGCGGAACCCCGCATCGGCGAAAGCAGGTCCGGCGGGCATCAGCAAGGCGAGCGTGAGGCCGGCGGCCGTCACCAGTGCCGTCAGGCGCCTTGCGGTGTTGCGAACGGACATCTTTTTCCTCCTTCGTCAAATCAGGAAGGATCATTCAACGCCGAACCGGGTTAGTATTTAGTTTACCATAGGTGCCGCCGGGAACGAAAAGAGAGGTCGCGGCTTTTAGCCCTGCGCGTTCAACTCAGCCGTTCGGTAATTCAACATTCCGGCGTGAAAAATGTTCGGGGGTATTGCGGAGCAGATCGCCGAGCGGATAATGGGCTCAAAACGGATGGGGTGGAGCATGAAGCGAGTTCGCAAGGCAGTTTTCCCGGTCGCCGGCCTCGGCACACGGTTTCTTCCGGCCACCAAGGCCATTCCGAAGGAGATGCTGACCGTCGTCGACCGGCCGGTCATCCAGTATGTGGTCGACGAGGCGCGCGATGCCGGCATCGAGCATTTCATCTTCGTGACCGGACGCAACAAGGCGGTCATCGAGGATCATTTCGACGTCCAGTTCGAGCTCTACGACACGCTGGCCCAGCGCGGCAAGGACGACCAGCTCGCCCGCCTGCAGCGGCTGCAGCCGGCGCCGGGTCAAACCAGCTTCACCCGCCAGCAGGTGCCGATGGGGCTTGGCCATGCCGTCTGGTGCGCGCGCGAGCTGGTCGGCGACGAACCGTTCGCGCTGCTTTTGCCCGACATGATCATGCAGTCGGAGAAAAGCTGCATGAAGGACATGGTCGAACTCTATGCCGAGACCGGCAGCAACATCATCGCCGTGCAGGAATGCGATCCGGCCGAGGCGCACAAATACGGCATCGTCGGCCGTGGCGAGGATACCCATCACGGCTTCCGCATCACCGGCATGGTGGAGAAGCCGAAACCGGGCACGGCACCCTCCAATCTCTTCATCAACGGGCGCTATATCCTGCAGCCGGAGATTTTCGGCATCCTCGAAAACCAGGAGCGCGGCGCCGGCAATGAGATCCAGTTGACGGATGCGATGCTGAAGCTGGAAAGACAGCAGCCCTTCTACGGCTATCATTACAAGGGGCGCACCTTCGATTGCGGCTCGCCGGAAGGCTTCGTCGAAGCCAATGTCGCCTTCGCGCTCTGGCGCAACGACATGAACGAGAGCATGGCCGGCGTCATCCGCACCCTGCTGGATGAGGTGCGGCCAGCGGAGCGGAGTGAGGCCGCTTCTTAGATCTAGCAATCATTCAGGCAATTCCGATTGGCCGCGGTTCCGACTTGCGGGTTACCGTTGCACCTTCAAGCCGAGATAGACGCTGTTGGCGACATATTCGCGACCGGGCAGGTTGCTGGTCAGCTTCTCCGTCCTCACCCGCGTGGTGAGGCCGGCGTAGCGGTTCAGCCACCAGGTCAGCCCGGCCTCGGCGCTCAGGATCAGGTCGTGGCCGTCGGAGCCGGTATAATCGCGCCAATCGAGGCCAAGCGACGAATTCGCCGTCAGGTTGGCGCGGATTTGCCGCTCGCCGGTGAGCCGGCTCGAGTAGAGGACATCGCCGCTCTCGTTAGCCGCGGTCGTGCTCTCGATGGTGGTCCTTCCGGTGAGGCCGATGATCGTGCCGCGCTCGGGCGACCATTTGAGATCGGCGTTGACATACGGCCCCGCATTGGCCGGCAGGCGGTCGTCATCGATCGCTTCGCGCAGCCATCCGACGGAAAATTCGCCGGAAAGCTTGTCATGCATGTCGAGCTCGAGGCCGGCGCGCGCGCCGAGCCGCGTCGAGGAGCGCTCGAAACCGTTGCTGTCGAGGCGCAGATCATAGATCCGCCGGCCGGCTTCCACTTCGGCGAAGGGCGTGATGGCCGGTGAGACCTGGTAGCCGGTACGCAAGGTCGCGGAGTAGAGCGTGGAGTCGCGATCCTTCTGCGACAAGACGGTGCCGTCGGAGAGCTTGGCGTCGCCGTAGAAATCATGCCTGACCGCGCCGGTCAGCGTGTAGCGCATCTTGACGACATCCTTCTCGACGCCGAGGCTGCCGTCCACGGTCTGCCGCAGCGGCTGCGAGGTGACGCCGGCAATGGCATCGGGCGAGGAGGCAGATTCCGGCACGGTTTCATAGCCGAGCTTGGCGATGGCGCGCAGCTCATGGTCGAGGTCGACATTGAGCTGGCCCTCGATCCGGCCCTGCGCATCGTTGATCTTCTGGCCCGAAAGCGTGTTGCGGAAGATGCCGTAGCCGTCGATGACGGCCGAATTCTCGCGCCAGTCGGAGGTGGCGGAAAAACGCAACGCCGTTTCGGACAGCACCGCCGGCCTGCCGCCGCTGCTGCCATCGGCGTTGGACGTCGCGGTAAAGCCTTGCTCCAGCGTCGGCCGGAAGACGAAAGTGCCGAGCTTGATGCCGGGGGCGGCGAAGGGATCGTCCTCCGGCTTGATTTTCTGGCCGTCGATCGACCCCGTGCGCTCCGCGCCCGGATCGAGCTTCTGCCCGTCGACGCTGTCGATGGTGACGGCGCGGCGGTTCGCGCCGTCTTCGTCGGCGGCCGCCGTGTCGGCCTGATCGCCGGTGGCGGCGGTCTTGGTCGTGCTGTCGGTGGTCTGGCCACGCTTCTTCTTGGCCTTTTTCTTATCGGCCGCCTTGGCGTTGCTTTTCGCGTTGGCGTCAGTTGCGCGCTGCCTGGCGGTCGAAGGCCGGCGTGGCTTGGCCGCGGTCTGATTGTCGGCGAAAGGGTCACCGGTCGCTTCCGGCTGGTCGAAGATGCTGTCCGTCGCCGTCTGGTCGTCGTCCGCAACAGCTCCCGGGCTTTCCGGCTGGTAAGGATTTGCGAGCGTCTGGTCCTCGGCCGCCTGGGTCGCCGGAGCCGTCTGATCCTGAGATCCTTGCGCCCGCAATTGCCTCGCCTTGCGCTGCTGGTCGGCCAGGATTGCCGATTCGGAGACTTCGCCGCGCAACTCGGTTTCCTGCGCGAACACCGGCGCAGGGCGCAGCAGGGCAAGAATGCTTGCCGTCAGCAGAAGCGCTGCAACGGCAATGCCCTTCCGACCCGTTTTCGTATCTGGCTCGCCCCCGGACATCGTCACCACTGCTCGCGCGGCGCAGGCGCGCCATACTTACCGGACCGTAAATGCGGATGGTTAACGGAGGGTTGAAACGGGTCGGTTCCGCGGCCCCCGACGCACGCGAAACGGGAATTCCGTTGGACAGGCGAGCGACATGGCGCTAATGGCATCTGCCATGCATGCGGGGTCCCCAGAAAGAAAGCAGCCGGACAGGCAGGCTGCGATCGAGTCGGCGCTGAGAACCGTGGCGACGGAGCAGGCCGGCGTCGCGGCGCTCGCCACAGCGCTCGGCAACGGCCTGGCCGAGCCGTTCGCGGCCGCCATCGATCTTATTTCGCGCATCGAGGGGCGCGTCATCGTCACCGGTGTCGGCAAGAGCGGCCATATCGGCTCCAAGATCGCCGCGACGCTCGCCTCGACCGGCACGCCCGCCTTCTTCGTCCATCCCGCCGAGGCCAATCACGGCGATCTCGGCATGATCGCCAGGGATGACGCGATCATCGCCATGTCATGGTCAGGCGAGAGCAAGGAACTGATGGGCATCGTCGCCTATTCCAGGCGCTTCTCGATCCCGCTGATCGCCATCACCTCCGGCGAGAGCTCCGCGCTGGCGCGCGCCGCCGATGTCGTGCTGCTCCTGCCGGCCGTGCCGGAGGCCTGCCCGCACGGGCTGGCTCCGACGACATCGGCGCTGCTGCAACTGGTCATGGGCGATGCGCTGGCGATCGCGCTGCTCGAGGCGCGCGGCTTCACGCCGGACCATTTCCGCACCTTCCATCCCGGCGGTCAGCTCGGCGCCAATCTGATGCAAGTCTCCGAGATCATGCGGGTGGGCGATCAGATTCCAATCGCCCTAGTCGGAACGAAGATGCCGGAAGCGGTGATGACGCTATCCAACAAGAAGGTCGGCTGCGTCTGCATCGTCGATACGAAAGGCGAACTGGTCGGGATCATCACGGACGGCGATGTCGCGCGCAATCTGCATCGCAACCTGGCCAACATCGCCGTGGAAGACATCATGACGAGGACGCCGAAGACGGTCGACCCGCAGACCCTGGCCGGCACGGCTATCGCTCTCCTCAACGAGCACAATATCGGGGCGCTGGTCGTGACCGAGAATAAAACGCCCGTGGGCGTGGTTCATTTCCACGACCTGCTGCGCATCGGCGCGGCTTAGTTCACCCTATCTTCGTTGACTCAGACAGCCTCGACCGTCAGTTCAAGATCGGTATCGGCGGCGCCCGTTACGCGAACCTGCGTGCCGGCCGGCAGATCCGGGCCCGAGACACGCCACAGCGTGTCGCCGAGCTTGATGCGGCCGCGGCCGTCCTTGATCGGCTCCGCAAGCGTGGCCATCTTGCCAACCATCTGCGCGCCACGGCGGTTCAGCAGCGGCTGATCGGTCGGATCATGGCGCCCGCCAACCAGCTTCTTGCCGACATAGGCCGAAACCAGTGAAAGCGTGAGGAAGGCGAGCACCTGGACTTGCCAGGTCCAGAAGCTCGCGTCCCAGATCAGCAGCGAGACCGCGCCGATGAGCAGCGCTGCGATGCCGATCCACAGCATGAAAATGCCGGGAGCGATAACTTCCATCACCAGCAGGACAAAGCCGAGAACCATCCAGTTCCAAGGGCCAAGTTCGAATACAATGCGGTCGAGCATGAGAGTAGCCTCCTACGATCTCAGCTCTCGCTCGGGCGAACCACGGGCGGGCGGCTGGCCTGCCGTTGCGCGCCGGTGGTGCCTTCGCTCCTGAACACTTCCTTGGCTATCTCGCCAATGCCGCCAAGGGTGCCGATCAACGAAGAAGCTTCGAGCGGCATCAGCACGACTTTACTGTTGGCGGCCGAGCCGATCTTGGTCAGCGCTTCCGTGTATTTCTGCGCGACGAAGTAATTGAGAGCCTGCACGTCGCCTTTGGAGATGGCTTCGGACACGACTTGCGTGGCGCGGGCTTCAGCTTCAGCCGAGCGTTCGCGGGCCTCCGCATCGCGAAACGCGGCTTCCCTGCGGCCCTCAGCCTCCAGGATTTGCGACTGCTTGAGACCTTCGGCGGCGAGGATCTGCGCGCGCTTGTTTCGCTCGGCCGTCATCTGCCGTCCCATCGATTCGATGAGGTTGGCCGGCGGATTGATATCCTTGATCTCGACGCGGGTGATCTTGATGCCCCAAGGGTGCGCGGCTTCATCGACGACGCGCAGCAGGCGCTCGTTGATGGCGTCGCGGTTCGACAAAAGTTCGTCGAGGTCCATCGAACCCATGACCGTGCGGATGTTGGTCATGGTCAGGTTGAGGATGGCGTTTTGCAGGCCGGAGACCTGATAGGCTGCCTGCGCCGCGTTGAGAATTTGGAAGAAGGCTATGCCGTCGACACCCACTATAGCGTTGTCCCGGGTGATGATCTCCTGGCTCGGGACGTCGAGCACCTGTTCCATCATGTTCATCTTGGCGCCAATGCGGTCGATAAAGGGCACGATGAGATTGAGGCCCGGGCTCAATGTCTTGGTATAACGGCCGAAACGTTCAACCGTATAATTGTAGCCTTGCGGGATTGTCCGGATGCCTTTGAAAAGCACCAACACGACAAGTGCAACAAGAACAATGATGGCGATATCGAAACCGCTGAAGCCCATTTCGTTTCTCCCTCAAAAGGCGGCGACCTCACGGAATCACTTAAGTGTGTTTCCGCAACGTTACAATCAGGTGATCATGAATATCGGTTAGCGGAGGCTTTTGCGCACCGGTTTCAAGGCCTGTCGGTGAAGCCCGTCACACCCAGCCGCACAGCTCGCGCCGCACCAGCGCTTCGATCACCGCCATCCCCTCGGCGCTGTCGTTGAGGCAGGGGATGTGGGCGAAGTTCTTGCCGCCGGCGTGGTGGAAGGTCTCGGCGGCTTCGCGGCCGATCTCGTCCAGCGTCTCGATGCAGTCGACGGAAAAGCCAGGATTGACGACTGCGATCGACTTGACGCCGTCCTTCGCCAGCTTCTCGACGGTGACGTCGGTGTAGGGCTGCAGCCATTCCTGGGCGCCGAAGCGCGACTGGAAGGCGGTGATGAGCTTCTTCTCGTCCCAGCCGAGTCTTGCCCTGAGCAGCTGGGTCGTTTCGAGGCAATGCGCCTGGTAAGGGTCGCCCTTGTCGGAATAAGGTTTTGGGATGCCGTGGTAGGAGGTGATCACCACCTCCGGTTCGAAGTCGAGCGTCGCAAGATGCCTCTCTAGCGAACGGGCGAGCGCATCGATATAGATCGGCTCGTCGTAATAGGGCGGCACGCTGCGGATCGCCGGCGCATGCCTGATCTGCATCAGCGCGCGGAACAGCTGGTCGTTGGCGGTCGCTGTCGTCGTCGCCGAATATTGCGGATAGAGCGGAAAGGTGAGGATGCGCTTGCAACCCTGCTCGACCAGCCGGCGGGCGACGTTTCCGGTGGAGGGATTGCCGTAGCGCATCGCCCAGTCGACGACGACGTTCGGCAGGTCGCCAAGCGCGCCGGCGAGCTTTTCTGCCTGGGAGCGGGTGAAAGTGCGCAGCGGCGACTCGTCCTTCTCCCGGTTCCAGATCCTGGCGTAGTTGGCGCCGGACTTTTTCGGCCGCGTGGTGAGAACCAGCCCGTAGAGGATCGGATACCAGATCGCCTTGTTGAGCTCGATGACGCGAGGGTCGGAGAGGAATTCCCTCAGATAGCGCCACATCGGCTTGAAGTCGGTGCCGTCAGGCGTGCCGAGATTGATCAGCATGATGCCGATCTTGCCCGCCTTCACCGGCGCGGCGCCCGCCGGGACCGGACCGGCGGTCTCGGCGGCTTTCGCATCGGCAGGGCTGGCAAGCGTCATCAACAGTCTCCAGGCACCGAAGGCTACGCAATTCCGGACGGAAAATCGTTGCACAATGGAATTGCTTTATGCGCCGCGAAACTAGCGATGCCGTGCCGGTTTTCAATGCTGCGTCTGGCCGCACCTTATCTCGTTCCAGCCCGAAAACGGAACACCCGCCCGGCATTGCCGGGCGGGTGCCAAGAACTCACGGGAAGAAACTACTTTGCGGCCGGCGGAATGGTGAGCGTGGCGCCGAGCGGCAGGCGGCGCGGCCTGAAGTCCTTGTTGGCCTCGGAGATCAGCTTCCATTTGGCGCCGTCGCCATAGTTCTTCTTGGCCAGGTCCCAGTAGGTGTCGCCGGCGGCTATCACATGGCTGGTCTCTGGGCTGGTCTCTGGGCTGGTCGCGGCCGGCTTGGCCTCGGTGGGCGCTGTCTCGGCAGGTTTTGCCGGTTCTGCCGCCGGGGCAGGGGCGGGGGTCGCTGGAGCAGTCTCAGCCGGCTTTGCGGTCTCCGCCGGAGCCGTCGTTGCCGGAGCGGTTTCGGCCGAAACGGTCGGCGGCGTGCCGGCGATATCGCCGGAATTGGACGGCAAAGCCGGCATTGCGGGCTCGGCGGCTGGTGCCGTCGTGGCAGGAGCAGTCTCGGCTGGCTTTGCCGGTTCAGCCGCAGTCGCCGTCGCGCCGACCTCGGTGATGCGCCCGTCGAGCTTCGGCGTATAAGGCCGGTGCGCGCCGAGATAGTCGGCCACCACCTGCTCCAGGCCCGGACCGTAGTCGTAGGCGTCGGTCGCCTTTTCGGCGAAGACCTTGTAGCCGTCGCCGCCTTGGCGGACATAGTTGTTGGTGGCGACGAGATACTGCTTGTCCGGATTGATCGGCGCCCAGGAGCCGTTCTCCATCACCTCGACGGATTTGACGCGGCCGGCATTGGGCGCGACCGACTTGTCGAAGGCGTATTTCAGGCCGGCCACCTGCGGGAAGCGGCCGGCGCCGTCCTCGATCTGGCTGAGGCCGTTTTCGAGACCGGCGACCAGATCCTTGCCGGAGATCTTGAACGTCGCCAGCGTGTTCTGGAACGGCAGCACCGTCAGCACCTCGCCCATCGTCACGGTGCCCTGGTCGATGGAGGCGCGCAGGCCGCCGCCGTTCGAGATGACGATCTCGACGCCCTGGCCCTTGACGCGGTCGAGGATGGCGTCGGAGACGAGATTGCCCATCTCGCATTCGCGGGCGCGGCAGTTCTCGCGGCTGCCGTCGATTGCCTTGGTGGTCTCGGCGACCTCCTTGTTCTTCAGCGCTTCGATGGGCGCGCCAAGCTCCTTGATGCGGGCGAGAACGGCGGGGTCGGGGGTGATCGACTTGTCGAGATAGATCGGATCGCCGCTAGCCGATTTGACGACGCCGTTGTCGTCGAAGACGACCTTGAACTCGCCGAGATATTTCGAATAGGACGCCGCCTGCACGACCGGCACCTTGGAGCCGTCGGGATTGTCGACCATCGTCGGATAAGGCCCCGCCGCCTTCGGATCGGTGTTCGACAGAAGCGTGTGGCTGTGGCCGCCCACGACCACGTCGATGCCGGGGATTTTCGCGATGACATCGCGCTCGCGGTTGTAGCCGATATGGGTGACCGCGATGATCTTGTTGATGCCTTGCGACTTGAGCTTCTCAACTTCGGCCGTGATCGACTTGACGTCGTCCGCGATGGCGATGTTGGGGCCGGGCGAGGCGAGTTCCGGCGTGTCGTTGGTGACGGCGCCGACGATGCCGATCTTCTGGCCGCCGACCTCGACAACGATCGACGGCTTGATCTTGCCGTTGGCACCGGACTTATCGTTGGGCACGACATTGGCGCTGACGACGGGGAACTTCGCCTTGTCGAGGTAAGGCACCAGCGCGCTTTCGCCATCGTCGAATTCATGGTTGCCGAGCGTCACCGCGTCGGGTTTGATCTGATTGAGGAATTCCTCCTCCGCGGCACCCTTGTACGTGATGTAGAACAGCGATCCCTGGAAGCTGTCGCCGGCATTGAGCAGCAGCACGTTCTGGCCTTCGAGCTTCTTGCGCTCCTGCGCGATAGCGGTGACCAGCCGGCCCGCGCCGCCGATGCATTCGCCCTTGGTCTCTTCCTCGGCGGAACAGGTCGACTCGTATTTGTTGTTGCCTTCGATGCGGCTATGCCAATCGTTGAAATGCAGGATGTTCAGCGTGTAGTCGGCGAAGGATGCTCCGGCCGACAGGCCAATCATCGAGGCAGACAGGGCTAGAATGGCGGCAATCTTCTTCATCTTCGTCTCCCGGATAAGCTGACCTGAAGTGCTTAATGCCCTCGCTTGACTGGAAAATAACAGTCAGCTGCGGGTCATGTTCACATCGCGTTTTGGTCGATGCAAGCGGAAATCGGGAGGAGGTTTGCCGGCACAAAAAAGGACGGCGGCTCGCGCCGCCGACCCCAACAAGATTGATGTCAGACTATGCTCAGGCGCGGCGCGTCAGCACGAAGTTCTGGCCGCTGGCACTGGTGCAGTTGAGCTGGCTGGTCGAGACCATGAGGCAGTTGAAGCTGACCGGCGTCTGGCGGATCAGCGACGTGCCGTGGATCTCGACCGAGGTCGGTCCGGTCATGGTGTAGCTGCCTTCGGACAGCTTCTGGCCGGTATCGGTCGCGACAGTGGTGAAGCTGCCGGCCGTGAAGGTCGACAGGCCAGTGCCCTTGGCGTCGATCCAGTTCCCCTCGACGCCTTTGGGCGCCGCTGAAATCGGCTCGGAAGGGCCGGTCGTGGTGCAGGCGGCAGCGGCCAGAAGGCTTGCCGCGGCGCCTGCCGTAAGCAATTTGCGCGCAATGGTCATTTGAAAAATCCTCTCCTCTCGCATCGGCCCGAAAATCGCTTTCCGATTTTCGGAAAGCACGATGCGTTCATTAAAGTGCTAGAGCGTACTTTGTGCGTCCGAATGGACGCACGTCGCTCTAGGCCGCTTCATTTCAATCGCCCGATTTCCGGGCGATTGCAAGGTGGAGAGAGATACCGGCAGAGCCGCTATCGCACCAGGATGTTGCGGAACTGCCACGGGTCGTCCTTGTCCATATCCTCGGGGAAAAGGCCGGGGCGATTATCCAGCGGCGTCCAGTCGGTGTAATAGCCCCTGACCGGCCCGAGATAGGGAAACTGCACCTCCAGGCAGCGCCTGAAATCCATCTCGTCGGCCTCGACGATGCCGGCCATCGGATTTTCCAGCGCCCAGACCATGCCGGCGAGCACCGCCGAGGTGACCTGCAGGCCGGTGGCGTTCTGGTAGGGCGCGAGCTTGCGCGCCTCGGCCAGCGACAGCTGCGAGCCGTACCAGTAGGCGTTCTTGTCGTGGCCGTAAAGCAGCACGCCGAGCTCGTCGACGCCGTCGACCAGCTCGTTCTCGTCGAGCACATGATGCACGGGCTGCGCCTTGCCGGCGGCGCCGAACATCTCGTGCAACGACAGCACGGCGTCGTTGCAGGGATGGTAGGCATAGTGGCAGGTTGGGCGGTAGTTCACCTTGCCCTTCTTGCCGCGCACGGTGAAGAAATCGGCGATCGAGATCGCCTCGTTGTGCGTCACCAGGAAGCCGTATTGCTCACCCGGCGTCGGGCACCACGAGCGCACGCGCGTGTTGGCGCCGGGCTGCTCCAGATAGATCGCCGCCTGCGAGCCGTTGTTGTGCTTCCTGCCGTTCTTCGGCATCCAGTTCTCGTGCGTGCCCCAGCCGAGCTCGGCGGGCTGCAGGCCTTCCGAGATAAAGCCCTCGACCGACCAGGTGTTCCAGAACACGTCCATCGGCTTCGGCTTCTTGGTGCGCTGGGTATCGCGCTCGGCGATGTGGATGCCCTTGACGCCGGCCTTTTTCATCAGCTTGGCCCAACCGTCGCGGTCGTGCTCCGCGGGCACCACAAATTCGAGCCCGAGGTCGGTGGCGAGGTTGACCAGCGCCTGTTTGACGAACCACGAGACCATGCCTGGATTGGCGCCGCAGCAGGAGATCGCGGTGGTGCCACCCGGGGCCTTTTCCTTCTCCAGGCGCACGCTCTCGCGCAGCGCATAGTTGGTGCGCGAGGCGTTGTCGGCCTTGGCGTCGAAATAGAAGCCGAGCCAGGGTTCGACGACCGTGTCGATGTAGAGCACGCCGAGCTTGCGGCAGAGCTTCATCAGCTCGAGCGAGGAGGTGTCGACCGACAGGTTGACGCACATGCCCTGGCCGCCGCCATTGGTAAGCAACGGGGTCAAAAGCTTCTTGTAGTTCTTCTTGGTCACCGCATCCTGAACGAAGGTGATACCGCGCTCGTCGAGCAGTCTGCGGTCGGTGTCGCGCGGGTCGATGACCGCCATGCGCGACTTGTCGAACTTGAAATGGCGTTCGATCAGCGGCAGCGTCCCCCGCCCGATCGAGCCGAAGCCGATCATCACGACAGGGCCGGTGATTTCACCGTAAACGGGCCAGTTTTCATTCGCCATTTTTTCGGACACTCCTTCAAATACATGCAAAATCCGGGCGTTTCCGCCCGAAGCGCTACACCACAGATCATTGTCATAAACCAGCGAAAAGCGCCAACCGCCGGCTAAGTCGCAATGGCGGCGTGGTTAAGCCGCCTTGGCCATGCCGTCGAGGAAGGCAACCAGCCGGTCGCGGTCGGCAGCCAGGCCCTTGTAGTCGAGCTGCGCCTGGTCGAGCGCGTTGAGCTGCCCGGCAAAAGATACCGCAAGCGTCGCCCTGTCAGGGTGCCGGACAAGCACGGCCAGCGGATCGAGATGGATGCGGATGGTGAAGAGGATGTCGCGCGAGACCGGCAGCTTGCGCAGCGTCTGGCGCTCGACTCGGATGAAGGCGTTGGCGTTGATGTCGCCGTCGGGGAAGCGCGTCGGGCGGTTGGTGGCGCGGTCGATGCGCTGGATGTTGGAGAGCGGATGATAGAGCGCGTCGCCCGCCTGGATCGACCAGTTGAAGCGCTCGACCGCCTGACCCTGCAGGCCGTCGAACATGCGGTTGATGACCTCGGCGGGCCGGGTGCCGGGGCCGAAGCCCGGCACCGGCGCGTGGATCTGTTGCAGCGGCTTGCCGAATTTTTCCTGAAGCGACCAGGACGAGGGGAAGCAGAGCGAGCCGGCGGCCAGCCGCCAGCCGTCATCGCCGCGGCGCATCAGGATCAGATCTTCCTGGACGAGCAGCGAGGCGTTTACGAGTGGCGCTTCGCGCAGGGCGGGAGCCAACTTTTCGAGCGCTCCTTCGAAGCCGATCACCTCGATATCCGGGCCCTTGCGGTGATGGGTGCCGGAATGCCTTGCCGCCAGATGCGCGACGAGCAGTTCCAGCACCTCGCGCTGCGCGGCGCGGGTGCCGTCTTCCTCGACAAAGACCTTTTCCGGGATTTCCTTATAAAGCCGCAGCTTCTCGATGAGATGCGGCAAAAGGAATTCGTCGACCTCGATCCAGCGATCGAATTCAAGTGGCTTCAGCCCGATCGTGAAGAGTTTGGAGGACCCGTCATAGGGCGTATGGGTCGGTTGGCGAATGGTCATGCCTGCCTGGGTGCTATCCAGTTTGATGTCTTCAGCCTCAATCAGCCGAGTTGCGCCGGGATCAGCCCGCGCAGCGAATTGCCGACGAAGATCGCCTTCGCGGACTTCAGATCGTCGAAGGTGTAGATCGCTTCCACGGCGCGGCCTTCGTCCAGAAGCGTGCCGCGCAATATCCCAGGCAGCAGGCCGCAATCAAGTCTTGGCGTCGCCAGCACGCCGTCGCCGAAGTCGGCAAAGAGGTTGGTGATGGTGCCTTCGCAGAGTTCGCCGCGCTCGTTGGCGAGCAGCACCTCGTCGGCGCGGGTGGCGAGATACTCGGCGCGCGCCCGCTGGTAGGTTTCGCGCCGGCTGGTCTTGTGGCGCAGCAGCGTGTCGCCGGAATCGAGCCGGACCCGCGCCAGCTGCAGCCGCCACACCTTGCCGGCGGGCAGCGGTTCGTAAGGCTGCGCGGACGCTGTCGCCTTGCCATTGCGCTGCAGGGCGAGGCGGGTGCGCATGGCGATCTGCCGGCCGCCGACCGCGCTCGCCAGCGTCTCGCCGACCCGTTGCGGGTCGCAGGCAAAGCCGAGCTCCGCCGCCGAGGCATAAAGCCGCGCGAGATGGCGGTCGAAGCGCAGGAAGCCCGAGCCGGGTTCCCAGCGCATGGTCTCGATCAGCTCGAAGTCGGCACCGTTCCCGTCGCGAAGCGCGCTTTCAGAAGACACTCCCGATACTCCTCATCGGCCGTCGAATCGAAGACGACGCCGCCGCCGACATTGTAGACGGCCTCGCCATCGGCAAAGAGCGAGATGGTGCGGATCGCCACCGAAAAACGCATTGTGCCGCCGGGGGCGACCCAGCCGATGGCGCCGCAATAGACGTCGCGCGGCACGCCTTCCAGATCGTGCAGGATCTCCATGGCGCGGATTTTTGGCGCACCGGTGATCGAGCCGCAAGGGAAGAGCGCGGCAAAGACCTGGCGGATGCCGATACCCGGCAAGAGTTTCGCCCGCACCCGGCTCACCATCTGGTGCACCGTCGGGTAGGTCTCGATGCGGAACAGCTCCGGCACCTCCAGCGTGCCGACCTCGCTGATCAGCGAAATGTCGTTGCGCAGGAGGTCGACGATCATGCGGTTCTCGGCCTGGTTCTTCTCGTCGTTGCGCAGGAACGCCTTCAGCCGCGCGTCCTCGGCCCTGGTCGCGCCGCGCGGCGCCGTGCCCTTCATCGGGTGCGTCTCGATCATGCCGTCCGCACCGATCTCGAAGAAGAGTTCCGGCGAGCGCGACAGCACGACCGGATCGCCGAGCGCGATCAGCGCGCCGTATTTCACCGGCTGGCGCTCGGTCAGCGCGTCGAAGGCGGCAAGCGGATCGCCGGACCATTGCGCATGGACCGGAAAGGTCAGATTACCCTGGTAACAATCGCCCTTGCGGATATGGTCGTGGAGGCGCGCAAAGCGAACGGCATAGTCCTCGGCGGACCATCTCGCCCTGGCGTCGAAGATCGGTCCGTTGCTGTCGGGGCCTGAACTCTTTCGCACGGCCTGCTCGAGCGGCGCGTCGAAGACGCCGAGACAGATCAGCGGCGCGCGGCGGCCCTCGGGGAGCAATGGCACCAGCTTCGGCTCGAGCAGATAGCCGGCCTCATAGGAGAAATAGCCAGCCAGCCATTTGCCGGCGTCGGATGCGGCTTGAGCTGCTTCGATCGCCGGCGTGAACTCATCCGCGCCGCGCGCGACAATGATCTCGCGCGGCCTGTCGAAGGCGAGCTGCCTGCCGGTCTCGTCGTTGCGGAAGATGGCGGAAGGCAGGGACATAAGCCTCGGATGCGGTCAATTAAGTCGATCGCTCTATATGGGGGCTGGGGCAGGCGCAATCGAGAGAACGGCGTCGGGCGGCGCAAAGGCGTCTGGCCCAAGAGAAAGGCGGCGTCCGCAACGGGCGCCGCCTTGCGCTGGCCATTGTCGATGCGGGATCAGGTGTTGCTGGCGGTGCCTGCCGTCGGGAACCGGCGGGCGAATTCCGCCTCGTCGCCCGCGGCCAGCAATTTCGCCTGCTCGATCCATTTCTCGCGCGCGATGCGGCCGTCGAAATTGAGCACCTCCTCGATGCGCTTGACGTCGGCATCGGTCCAGGCGGCGATCTGGGCGTAGGTCGTGACGCCCTGACCCTTGAGCAGCTTTTCGTTGACCGGGCCGATGCCGATCAGGCGGCGCAGATTGTCGGCCTTGCCGCCAGCCGCTTTGCCCGATGCCGGCGCGGCCTTCTTTGCCGCCGCCTTGGGGGCTTCCGTCCTCGCAGCCGGCTTGGGCGCGGCGGTCGACTTGGCTGCCGGTTTTGCGGCGGCGGATTTGGCGGTGGCGGGCTTTGCCGCCGCCTTGGAAGGCGCGGATTTTGCCTTTGCCGGTGTCGACATCAACGCCGCCGGCGTCGGGGCGGAGGCCTTCGCGGCGCCAGACGCGGCTGGCGCATCACGCAGCTTGCGTTCGAGATCGGCGCGGGCGCGGACACACGCGTCGAGCTCGCCGGTCAGGCGGTCCGCATCGGCGCGAAACCGGTCGCGTTCGCCCTTCGCGCGGTCGAGGTCGCCGCGCAGGCTGTCGAGCTCGCCGCGCAGCCGGCCCCAGAGGAACCAGCCAACCAAAACACCCACAACGAACGCCAGGAGCATGTAGAAGAAAGTGCTCATTTCCCTCTCCAGTCCGATCGGGCGGCCGCGGCCCGGAGTGGCGGGCTTGCCGCAGGGATCGTCAATCGTTCCACGCTCGGCGGAACAGCCGCTTCAATCGAGCCGTCGGCGCTTGGCTCTCCTCCGGCTGTGGCCGACGGCCATCATCACATTCGCCGAAGCAACGCTAGGACCGTCTCTGGCCTTGGCGTTGCGTCCGGCTGAGCTTGGGGCCGGACGCTAGCATACGGCTTGCGGAAAGCTAATTGAAAAATGCGGTCTAGAGTTATTGAAGAACAGGTATTTAGGCTGAGAATAGAGCCGCCATAATATGCGTTTCGGCTAAATTATTCTGGTCTATGCCGCCGGGCGAAACGCCCGTCATTTGTCGAGCGCTTCCAGCTCGTCGATCAGGGCGCCGATCACGCCAAGGCCGATCTGCCAGAAGGCAGGATCGGTGGCGTCCAGGCCGAAGGGCGCCAGAAGCTCGGAGTGATGCTTGGTGCCGCCGGCGCGCAGCATCTCGAAATACTTCTCCTGAAAGCCGCGCTCGGCATTCTGGTAGACGGCATAGAGCGAGTTCACCAGGCAATCGCCGAAGGCATAGGCGTAGACGTAGAAGGGCGAGTGGATGAAATGCGGGATGTAGGTCCAGAAGACCTCGTAGCCGTCGCGCAGCTTGATCGCCGGCCCCAGGCTCTCTGCCTGCACTTCCAGCCAGAACTGGCCGAGCCTGTCCGAGGTCAACTCGCCGTTGCGGCGCTCGGCATGCACCTTGCGCTCGAACTCGTAGAACGCGATCTGGCGCACGACGGTGTTGATCATGTCCTCGACCTTCTGGGCGAGCATCGCCTTGCGCTCGCGCTTGTCGGAGGTCTGGTCGAGCAGCGAGCGGAAGGTCAGCATCTCGCCGAAGACCGAGGCCGTCTCGGCCAGCGTCAGAGGGGTCGAGGCCATCAGCGCGCCCTGGCCGGCGGCCAGCACCTGGTGGACGCCGTGACCGAGCTCATGCGCCAGCGTCATCACGTCGCGCGGCTTGCCCATATAGTTGAGCAGCACGTAAGGGTGAGCCGAAGGCACCGTCGGATGGGCGAAGGCGCCCGGCGACTTGCCGGGCCGTACAGGCGCATCGATCCATTTGCGGTTGAAGAAGGTCCGCGCGATTTCCGCCATCTCCGGCGAAAAGCGCTGGTAGGCCGACAGTACCGTGTCCCTGGCGTCGTCCCAGCGGATCACCGCTTGCGGGGTCTCGGGCAGGGGCGCGTTGCGGTCCCAATGGTTCATCACTTCCATGCCGAGCCAGCGCGCTTTCATCTGATAATAGCGGTGCGACAGCCGCGGATAGGCCTCGCGCACTGCGGCCGCCAAAGCATCGACCACGCCGCGCTCGACGCGGTTGGCGAGATGGCGTGAATCGGCGATGTCCTCGAAGCCGCGCCAGCGGTCGGAAATTTCCTTGTCCTTGGCGAGCGTGTTGGTGATGAGCGTGAAGGTGCGCAGGTTCTTGCGGAAGGTCGCGGCAAGCGCCTCGGAAGCGCGGCGTCGCACTTCGCCATCGGCGTCCTGCAGCCGGTTCAGCGCCGGCTCCAGCGTCAGCTCCTCGCCGTCGACATCGAAGCGCAAGTCGGTCATCGTCTCGTCGAACAGGCGGTTCCAGGCGCCACGTCCGGTGACCGATTTTTCATGGAACAGCTGCTCGACCCGATCCTCGAGCTGGTAGGGCTTGTCCTTCCTGAGGTCGAGCACCCAGGGCCGGTAATGGGCGAAGGCCGCGTCGGCCGCAAGCGCGCTTTCGATCACCGCGTCGTCGATCAGGTTGAGCTCCAGCGCGAAGAACAAAAGATGCGCGCTGGCATCGGTCATCTTCTCCTGGACGTCGCCATAGAGCTTGGCGCGCTGCGGATCGGCGGTGTTGCCGGCATAGACCAGCCCGGCATAGGAGACGATGCGGCCGATCAGTTCCTCCAGCGCCTCGTAAGCCTTCAGCGCCTCGCCGAGCCGGCCGGCGGTGCCGCGCTCGGCCTCGGCGGCCAAAGTGCCCTTCCAGCGGGCTTCGAAGGCAATGGCGTCGCTTGCGGCCCGGGCGATATCGCGCTTCAGCTCCGGCGCTTCCATGCCGGAGTAGAGATCGGCGAGATTCCACTCCGGCAGGTCGCCGAGCTCCGCCGCGCCCTGGCCAGACGCTGGCGCCGCAAGCCGCCGACCAAACATCATGCGCATCAACACAATACCTTCTTTAAAATCAACGGGAGAGGAGAAGCCGGTCAAATCCTAAGGAATTCGTTCACCGGGTTTTTTGAAACCTTATTTAGAACCCTGTGCCAAGATGATCCATGGGGATTTATCGGGCGGATAATTCAAACAGTCATGACAGGTTCCATACTCATAGTCGATGACGATCCCGTGCAGCGCAGGCTGCTCGAGGCGGCGGTGACGAAATTTGGCCACAGCGCCATCGTCACCGACGGCGGCGAGGCGGGCCTCGATGTGCTCGACGGGCCTAACGCGCGTGATGTTTCGGTCGTCATCCTCGACCTCGTCATGCCCGGTCTCGACGGCATCGGCGTGCTGAAGACGATGCGCGAGCGCGCCATCAACGTGCCGGTCATCGTGCAGACCGCGCAGGGCGGCATCGAGACCGTCGTCTCGGCCATGCGCCACGGCGCTTTCGATTTCGTCGTCAAACCGGCCTCGCCCGACCGGCTGCAGACATCAATTTCCAATGCCTTGAAGGTCGAGGCGGTCGAGGACGAGGTGAAGCGCACGTCGCGGCGGCGCGGCGGTCATCTCACCTTCAAGGACTTGATCACCCACAGCCCGGCGATGGACCGGGTGATCCGCCTCGGGCAGAAGGCGGCGGCCTCCAACATCCCGATCCTGATCGAAGGCGAATCGGGCGTCGGCAAGGAGCTGGTGGCGCGCGCCATCCAGGGCAGCGGCGACCGCCGCTCGAAACCCTTCGTCACCGTCAATTGCGGCGCCATCCCCGACAATCTCGTCGAATCGATCCTGTTCGGCCACGAGAAGGGCTCGTTTACCGGCGCCACCGACAAGCACACCGGCAAATTCGTCGAGGCGCATTCGGGCACGCTGTTCCTGGACGAGATAGGCGACCTGCCGCTCGACGTCCAGGTCAAGCTGCTGCGCGCCGTGCAGGAGGGCGAGGTCGATCCGGTCGGCGGCCGTTCGACCGTCAAGGTCGACATCCGGCTGATCTCGGCGACGCACCGCAACCTTTTGCAGCAGGTCAAGGACGGCAAATTCCGCGAGGACCTGTTCTACCGGCTGAACGTCTATCCGATCTTCGTGCCGCCGCTGCGCGACCGGCGCGAGGATATCCCCTATCTGGTCAGGCACTTCATGGAGAAGGTCGCGCCGGCCGATCCGCGCCACCGCCTCAGCGGCATATCGGCCAAGGCCCTGGCGATGCTGCAGGCCTATGACTGGCCGGGCAACATCCGCCAGCTGGAAAATGCGGTGTTCCGGGCGTCCGTGCTCGCCGAGGGCGAATTGCTCACCGAAGAGGAATTCCCGCAAATCCGCGCGCAGGTCGAAGGCACGGTGAAGCTGGAAGCTGAGCCCGCGTCGGCCGCCGCACTGGTCGCGGACGAGCCGCAGGCGGGCGAACAAGCCGCCCCCGGCGGAGCCGCGGCAGCCTTGCACGAGGCCGAGGCGCCGGCGCGGCTCCAGCCTCGCTTCGGCACGCTCAGGGCCTTGGACGAGCGCGGCAATGTGCGGGCGCTGGCCGATGTCGAGCTCGAAATGATCAAGCTTGCGATCGACCACTATAACGGCCAGATGAGCGAGGTGGCGCGCCGCCTTGGCATCGGGCGCTCGACGCTCTACCGCAAGTTGAAGGAATATGGCATTGACCCCGAAGCGGGTCGTCTCGACCGGCTTGCCTCCTGAGACGCAAGCCCCAACCCAGCTTGCCCGTTTAAATCTTGAGTCAAATCGTCGCTTGTCGGTCGGGAAGGCGCTGTTTTCAGTGGCTTGCCTGCCGGCGATCACGCATTAAGGCAAACGGTAACAGATCGTGTTTCGGTCCAAACCGAATTCTTGATCTAAACCAGTGATTTACCACGAAACACGGTGCATCATTTTTGACTGGATATCGCCACGGTGTTACCGCATTTCGGCTTCAATAAGCGATGATTAACCATTAGGATCGATATTCGGATGTGAGAACCACGCATCCGTTTGGGCAAATCCGGGGACAAACGGCAGCCTGCAAGGCCTTTTGATTTGAACCAAGTCGAACGACACACAGACGGGCGGCATTTTCACATGAGCGTCTGGCCGAGGTGGCTGACGTTTGTGATTTTGGCCGTCGGGTTCCTCTCGGCAGCCGTCTCCGGCGCGAAGGCCGAAATCCGTTCGTTGAAGCTCTATCACCTGCACACGCACGAAAAGGCCGAGATCGTCTACAAGCGCAACGGCCGCTACGACCCTGAAGGCCTGCGCAAGATCAACATCATCCTGCGCGACTGGCGCCGCAACGAGCCGACCAAGATGGATCCGCGGCTGCTCGACCTGGTGTGGGAAGCCTATCGGCAAAGCGGAGCGACCGACTATATCCAGGTCGTCTGCGGCTATCGCTCGCCGTCCACCAATGCGATGCTGCGCAGCCGCAGCCGCGGTGTCGCCGAGAAAAGCCAGCACATGCTCGGCAAGGCGATGGACTTCTATATTCCCGGCGTGCCGCTGAAGAAGCTGCGCAACATCGGCCTCAAGATGCAGGGCGGCGGCGTCGGCTACTATCCGAATTCCGGTTCTCCGTTCGTCCACATGGATGTAGGCAATGTCCGCCACTGGCCGGGCATCAGCCGTCAGGAATTGGTCAGCCTGTTCCCGAACGGCAAGACGCTGCACGTGCCGAGCGACGGCCGGCCGCTGCCGGGCTATGAGCAGGCTGTGGCCGCTTACAAGGCGCGCAAAGGCGCGGGCACCCCCAATATCGAGCTGGCAAGCGCCGGCGGGTCGACCAAGCGGTCCGGCGGGCTGCTTGCGGCCTGGTTCGGCGGCGGCGACGACGAGGCCGACGACAGCGCCGATGTCGCAAGCGCCCAGCCCGCGCCCCAGCCGAAAGCTGTGAAGCAGGTGGCGGCGGCCAAGAGCGGCAATCTGCCGGGCATCGCGATCGTCTCGCCGCAGGACGCCAAGCGCGCCAACGTCCCGCAGATCGCGGATGACAGCACCGACGATTCGCAGCCGCCGCGGGACACGCCTGAGACCATCATCGCCGCGCTGCCTCCGAAGGAGGTTCCGCTGCCCGCCTTCGCGCCGAGGCCGAAGGCCGATGTCGGCCAGCAGACGCCTGAAAACGTGCCGTTCGCCGTGGCGGACGCCTCGGCCACGGCCGAGCAGGCGGTGGCGACGGCGCATGCTCCGGCCAATGTGCCCTTCGGCATGGCCGATGCCACCGGCGCGGCGCAGGCCGCGGCCGATCCCGCGCAGGTGGCTGTCAACAACATCCCGCTACCGACTTGGCGTCCCGATCGTTCGACGCCGGCCGAGCTCGTCTCCAAGGACAAGAACGTGCTGCTGGCGCTGGCGGAAACCGCCTCGCAGGATAAGAGTGCGACCGACGCCTTCTCGGTGTTGCCGACCGCGCGGCCCGACGCGGGCAAGCCGGATGAGATCAAGGCTGTGCTCGAGCAGGCCAGCGCAACCACCGTGGCCGGCGCGAGCGGGGCCGAATATGAGGTCGCTTCGCTGACGGCGCCGGAGCCGCGCTCGGCGTTCAACGATCCGTCGGGGCTCGATGCCGCCTCGCCGCGTGAAGCCATCGCCGCCCGTCCGGCCGGCACCGATCCGGCGCAGGCGATCGGCGCCGGCGTGAAGACGACTCGCAAGGAGGCCAGGGCTTCCGCCAGCGACATGCGGCCTGAGCCGAAGGCGATGGTGGTGGCGGCGCCGCCGCAGGCAGCGCGCTGGGCGCTCGGCAGCGGCGAGAACATCGCCGCCGTTTCCGATCCGACGACGGCGCCGCGCTATGCGTATAACATCGTGCACACGCCGCCGAGCGAGGTCTACACGGCCGGATTCCAGACGGATCCCCAGGTGCCGGACGCCAGCCGGTTTACCGGTAACGCCGTGAAGTTCCTTTCGGTCGCCCGCTTCCAGACGAAATAGCGAGCCTGTACCGCAAAAGCCGCGCTGGACAACAGCGCGGTTTTTGCCTCTCATGCGTGCTTGCCTTGACCTCCCGATCTCCCGCTTCGTCTAATGGTAGGACAGCGCCCTTTGAAGGCGTGAATCGTGGTTCGAATCCATGAGCGGGAACCAGTCGGCCGCCGCAGTTTCCGGCTTGTCATGGCCTATGGCAGCTCAAAGACGGCGCTCAATGCCATCACGGTGACCTTCGCCAGGGAGCGTGCGCCGCGCGCCGCTCCCGGTTACAGCGACGGATCTCAATGGAAATAGAGCTCACCGCCGGCGGCCGAGATCGTCGTGCGCCTCGCCATGCTCGATTTTGGCGGGCCGACCGGTGGCTATTTCGATCAGAACGGTCCGGTGCCTTGGGCGAACTATTTGACGAGCTTACTCGCCTCACGCGCCAGCGCTTCGATCTCATCCCATTTGCCGGCCTTGATGAGATCGTCGGGAGCGACCCAGGAGCCGCCGACGCAGATCACATTGGGCAGGTTGAGATAGTCGGCGGCGTTCTTGGCCGTTATGCCGCCGGTCGGGCAAAACTTCACGTCGGCGAGCGGCGAGGCAAAGGCCTTCAATGAAGCGATGCCGCCCGACTGCTCGGCCGGGAAGAACTTCAGGAAACGCAGGCCCGCTTCGCGGGCGGCCATTATTTCGCCGGGCGTGATGGCGCCGGGCAGCAGCGGCACCGGGCTGTCCTTCGCCGCGTCCAGGAGCTGGCTCGTAATACCGGGGCTGACGATGAATTTCGAGCCGGCGGCTGCTGCCTCGTCGAATTGCTTCACATCGAGAATGGTGCCGGCGCCAACGATTGCGTCCTCGACCTCGGCCGCGACGCGGCGGATCGCTTCCAGCGCGTCGGCGGTGCGCAGCGTGATCTCGATCGCCGGCAGGCCGCCGCGCGAAAGCGCGCGGGCGAGCGGCACGGCGTCAGCGACATTGGCGATCTTGAGCACCGGGATGACTGGCTGGCCGTTGAGGAGTGACAGGAGCTTTTCGGTCTTGCTGGTCATTGGCTTGTCTCTCCGTTCCGATCGATTTCAACCGATTAGCAGAAGGGGTATCCCAAGTCCACGAAGGCAGGCGTGTCGCGATGTCACGCAGGGATCGCAGCACCGGCCCGAATTTCCTCCGCCTTGAAACCGCTTTCACCACGGTCTAGTGGCATAGCCATGACAACAAGCAGAGAAATTCAGCCAGTCCGCGTCGCCGCGCTTTACAAATTCACGCGGCTCGACGGGTACGAGGCTTTGCGCGCGCCGATCGCCGCCTTCTGTTGCGGACGCGGCATCAAGGGCACGCTGCTTCTGGCGCATGAGGGCATCAACGGCACGGTGGCCGGCAGCGAGGAAGCGCTCGCCGCCTTGATCGACCACCTCCAGGCAATCGAAGGGCTGGCCGGGATGGAGGTGAAATACAGCAGCGCCGCCGACATGCCGTTCCACCGCATGAAGGTGCGGTTGAAACGCGAGATCGTCACCATGGGCGTCGACGATCTCGATCCGGCGACCAGCGCCGGCACCTATGTCGCGCCGGCCGATTGGAATGCGCTGATCTCGGATGCCGACACGTTGGTGATCGACACGCGTAACGCCTATGAAGTGTCGATCGGCACCTTCAAAGGCGCGGTCGATCCGCGAACCGCCAGCTTTCGCAAATTTCCGGCCTGGGTCGAGCAGCACCGCGACGAGCTCGAAGGCCGCAAGGTGGCGATGTTCTGCACCGGCGGCATCCGCTGCGAGAAGGCGACGGCTTATGTGAAGTCGCTGGGCTTCAAGCACGTCTTCCATCTCAAAGGCGGCATCCTGAAATATCTCGAAGAGGTGCCGGCCGAAGAGAGCCTGTGGCAGGGCGAATGCTTCGTCTTCGACGAGCGGGTATCGGTGTCGCATGGGCTGGCCGAAGGTGAAGCCGAGCTCTGCCGCGCCTGCCGGCATCCGCTGACCGTTGAAGACCGGCTCTCGCCGAAATACACGGCTGGCGTTTCGTGCCCGCGTTGCTCCGAGGCGCGTTCGGACGAGGACCGCGCCCGCTATGCCGAGCGTCACCGCCAGGTGGAACTGGCGCAGGCGCGGGGCACCAGGCGCCACATCGGAAGCTGAGGCGTGTTGTTGGAAGCTCAGGTCACCGAATAGCGGTCGATCACCCAGAGCCACGTCCCGTCGTTCTGACGGCGGGCGACCTCGGTCGTTATGCCGCCATCGGGCAGCTTCGTCGATGTGAGCGCCAGATTGCCGTTGACGAGGGCAGGGCGTCGCTCGCCACGCTGGAATTTGAGACCTGTGGCGAAACTTTTCTCGAAGAGCCCGCAGATTGCTTCCCGGCCGCGGGTCAATTCGCCTGCACCGCTGTCGACGACGGCGTCCGGCTCGAAAAGCGCCAGCATGCCCTCGATATCGCCGGCCCATTGCCGCTCGATCAGCATGCGCTCGAGATCCTGGGGATCGCGCGCCGGTTCGCGGCTTGCTGCGTCCGACATTGAAATTGCCCCTTCGAAAACTGTCCGCGATCTTAGTCGAAGTGCCGGTTGCGTTCGACACCTGGGCTTCCGCCCCAATGCCGGCAGCGGGCTAAAACATCCGTCCGTCATTGTAATGTCAACGCACGGGGCCTACGTCTTGCCGGTCCGAAACCCGCCCGGGCGCATTCGGCCGGGCCAATTCTGGAGGCATTGATGCTCGACCCCAAGAAGCTGCTCGACGACCTTCTCGGTTCGCAAATTCCCGGCACGGGATCGACCGTTCGCGACAAGGCGGGGCAGGCGGTGCAGATGGCGAAGGACAATCCGCTCGCCGCCGGCGCGCTGGCCGCGGTGCTGCTCGGCACCGGCACCGGACGGCAGGTGA
The DNA here is from genome assembly GCF_014843905.1 of Mesorhizobium silamurunense. Lineage (NCBI taxonomy): Bacteria > Pseudomonadati > Pseudomonadota > Alphaproteobacteria > Hyphomicrobiales > Phyllobacteriaceae > Mesorhizobium > Mesorhizobium silamurunense. The sequence continues at coordinate 41,887 of NZ_LPVS01000075.1, forward strand.
CGGGCGCCGCCATCAAGCTCGGCGGCCTGGCAGCGATCGGCGGCCTCGCCTACAAGGCCTACCAGAACTACAAGAACGGCGCCGAGCCGACGCAGGCGCCGGCCGCAAGCGAGCCGGAACTGCTGCCGCCGCCGGCCGACACTGCCTTCCATCCCTCGCAGGCGCCGCAAGGCGAGGCCGAATTCTCGCTGACGCTCGTGCGGGCGATGATCTCGGCCGCCAAGGCGGACGGCCATGTCGATGACGAGGAGCGACAGAAGATAGCCGACAAGCTCAAGCTTGCCGGCATCGGTGCGGAAGCGGAAAAGTTCCTGATGGCCGAGCTCGAACGTCCGCTCGATCTCGACACGCTGGTCGCGGGCGCCAAGACCGATGCGCAGAAGCTCGAACTCTACACAGCCTCGCGCCTCACCATCGATCCCGACACCCGCACCGAGCGCGGCTATCTCGACCTGCTTGCCGGCCGCCTCGGCCTGCCGGACGCCTTGGTCGATCATGTCGAGGCGACGGTTTCGGCGGCAAAGGCCCCGGCTTGAACCGCGCCCAATCCGCGCTGGTAAATCCGGGTTGGTAAACGCGCCTGTGGCATCCTGCTGATCGTTAATCTTTCGTTAACCCAGCAAGCGCATCATTCTAAGCAGTCGGACCGGCTTATCCTCCTCCCAAGCGCGGTTCAGATGAGGGCGGTCGCCAATGACCGCCCTTTTTGTCGGCCAGCCCTTTTGTCGGTTCGCTCTTTTTGTCGGCAAGAGCCGCTTGCCACGACCCCGATCATTTGCGATGCCACGTCTTCTTCCAGCAGTGACCGGGGAGGGACGACGATGACCGCCATGACAGAGAAAACCGCCATCGTTACCGGCGCCGGCACCGGCATCGGCAAGAGCGTCGCCACCGCGCTCCTCAAGGCCGGTTGGAACACCGTCTTCTGCGGCCGGCGCAAGAAGGTGCTGGAAGAGGCGATCGCCGACGCTGGAAAGACGAGCGCCAAGGCGCTCGCGGTTGCCTGCGATATCAGCAAGGCCGGCGAGGTCGACGATATGTTCGAGACGGTGGTGGAGGCGTTCGGGCGCGTCGACCTGCTCTTCAACAATGCCGGCATGGGCTACAAGTCGACGCTGATCGACGAGATCCCGGTCGAGGTCTGGAACGATGTCGTCGGCGTCAACCTCACCGGCTCGTTCCTGTGCGCCCGCGCTGCCTTCGGAGCGATGCGCCGGCAAAAGCCGACGGGCGGCCGCATCATCAACAACGGCTCGGTGTCGGCCTATGCGCCGCGCCCGGGCTCGGTGCCCTATACGGCGACCAAGCATGCCATCACCGGCCTGACCAAGACGCTGGCGCTCGACGGCCGGCCCTTCGACATCGCCTGCGGCCAGATCGACATCGGCAACGCGCTGACCGAGATGGCGCAGCCGATGACGGTCGGCGTGCCGCAGGCCAACGGCTCGATCGCCGCCGAAGCGGTGATGGATGTCCAGCGCGTCGCCGACGCGGTGCTCCACATGGCCAGCCTGCCGCTCGACGCCAACGTGCTGTTCATGACCGTGATGGCGACGAAGATGCCGTTCGTCGGCCGCGGGTAAGGGGCTGAAGCTCTACTTCTTCAAGAATGCCTCGATCCGCTCCAGCGCGCGCAGGATGTTCTCCTCGGAATTGGCGTAGGAAAGCCTGACATAGCCTTCGCCGAGCACGCCGAAATCGGGACCGCCGATCAACGCGACGCCCGCATCCTCGAGCAGCGCCGAGGCAAGCTTCTTCGCCTTCCAGCCGGTCTTCGACACGTTGGGGAAGGCATAGAAGGCGCCCTTCGGCGTGATGCACGAAATGCCGGGGAGCGCATTCAGCCCCTCGACCACGATCTTCCGGCGGTTGTCGAAGGCACGCATCATCTTTTCGACGTCGTCCTGCGGGCCGTCTATCGCCGCGATGCCGGCGTATTGGCTCGGCGCGTTGACGCAGGACCAGCAATTGACAGCCAGCTTGCGCACCTTGTCGTAGAGGTGAGCGCCCTTTTCGCCGTTCGGCCAGATCGACCAGCCCATGCGCCAGCCGGTCATCGCCCAGGTCTTCGACCAGCCGTTGAGCACGATCAGCCTGTCGCGGATTTCCGGGAAATTGAGCAGCGAGCAATGCGTCTCGCCGTCATACGTCATGACATCGTAGATCTCGTCGGAGAGGATCGCGATCCCAGGGTGCTTCTCCAGTCCCTTGACCAGCTTCTCGATCTCGGCGCGCGGGGTGACGCCGCCGGTCGGGTTGGCCGGCGAGTTGAGGATCAGGAGCCTGGTCTTCGGCGTGATCAGCGCCAGCGTCTCTTCCGCCGAGAAGGCAAAGCCGTTCTCCTCGCGGATCGGCACCGGAATTGGGGCCGCTCCCGTGAACTCGATCATCGAGCGATAGATGGGAAAGCCGGGGTCCGGATAAAGGATTTCCGCGCCCGGTTCGCCGAACATCAGGATCGCGGCGAACATGGTCGGCTTGCCGCCTGGCAGGATCATCACGTTTTCGGGCGATACCTCGACGCCGGTGGTGGTCAGCGTGCGGCGCACCACCGCCTCGCGGGTGGCAAGCAGCCCGTTGGCGGGCGTATAGCCATGATGGCCGTCGCGCAGCGCCTTGATCGCCGCCTCGACGATGTGCTGGGGCGTCTTGAAGTCGGGCTGGCCGATGCCGAGATTGATGATGTCGCGGCCCTGATGGGCAAGCGCGGTTGCCCGCGCGAGCACCGCAAACGCATTTTCCTCGCCGAGACGGTCGAAGGCCGCGATCGTGTGGAGCATTTTTCCCGTCCCTGTGGTTCTTTCTGTTGGCGAGCGTTTTTGTGAGCGTCCGTCGGCAAATGTCAAACGGATTGGAGTTCCCCGTGTCAGAAAATATTGGGGTGTCGGAAAATCTCAAAGAGTGGCGGCCACGCCCGCGTCCGGAACGCAAAGTGCTCGAAGGCCGCACCGTCAGGCTCGAACCGTTGAGCGCGGCAAAACATGGCGATGGGCTCTACGAGGCGTCGTCGGTTTCGGATGCCGGCGGCCGCTTCGCCTGGCTGCCCGACTATCCGCCAGAAACCCGCGCCGCTTTCCAGCCATGGCTGGACAAGGTCGAGGCGAGCGAGGATCCGCTGTTCTTCGCCGTCATCGACAAGGCGAGTGGCAAGGTCGCCGGTCGCCAGACGCTGATGCGCATCGATGCCGCCAACGGCGTCATCGAGATCGGCAACATCTATTGGGGGCCGCTGATCTCGCGCAAGCCGCAGGCGACCGAGGCGCAGTTCCTGTTCACGAAATATGCCTTCGACGAGCTCGGCTATCGCCGCTACGAATGGAAGTGCAACAACCGAAACGAGCCGTCGAAGCGGGCGGCGGAACGTTTCGGCTTCAAGTTCGAAGGCATTTTCCGCCAGCATCTTGTGGTAAAAGGCGAAAACCGCGATACGGCGTGGTATTCGATTATCGACAAGGAGTGGCCGGCGTTGCGCAAAGCCTATGAGGCCTGGCTCGATCCGACGAATTTCGATGGCGAAGGCCGCCAGAAGCGGCGGCTCGAGGATTTCCGCGCCGAGTTGGGCGCCTAGACCATGATCCCGAAAAGCGGAAACAAGATCATGGTCAGTGAATAGGAGTTTCCAGGATGGCGCGCGATCACGCTGCGCATGGGCATAGCCAAGGCGCCGGCCACGTGCATGGCTCGACCGACAAGAAACGGGTGCTGATCGCGGCCTGCCTGACCGGCGGCTTCATGGTCGCAGAGGCGCTCGGCGGCCTGCTCACCGGCTCGCTGGCGCTGCTCGCGGATGCCGGCCACATGCTCGCCGATTCGATCGCGCTTGGCCTCGCCTGGTATGCCTTCCATCTCGCAGGACGTCCGGCCACCGGCCGTCTCACCTATGGTTTCGCGCGCGTGAAAACGCTGGTCGCCTACACCAACGGCATCGCCATTTTCGTCATTGCACTCTGGATCGTCTACGAGGCCTGGGGACGGCTGATGCACCCGACGCCGGTGCTGGGCGGGCCAATGCTTGCGGTGGCGGTGGCAGGCCTGCTGGTCAACATCACCTCCTTCTTCGTGCTGCATGGCGGCGACCGCGAGAGCCTCAACATGCGCGGCGCCATCCTGCATGTGCTGGGCGATCTGCTGGGCTCCGCCGCGGCCATCGTCGCTGCCGTCATCATCCTGGCGACTGGGTGGACGCCGATCGATCCAATCCTCTCCGTGCTGGTGTCGCTGCTCATCCTCTCGACGGCGTGGTCGCTGATGCGCGAGGCCGCGCATGTGCTGCTCGAAGGCGTGCCGGCAAGCCTCGACCGCGACCTGATCGCTAAGGATCTGGAAGCCACGGTCAAAGGCGTGCGCGAGGTGCATCACATGCATGTCTGGTCGCTCGACGGCACCAGCAACATGGCGACGCTGCATGTCTGCCTGAATGACGGCGTCGATCCGCATATGGTGGTGAGCGCCATCAAGAAGCGGCTTGCCGCAGAGCACGGCATCGACCACGCAACGGTCGAGCCTGAGTTCGGCCTGTGCGCCGACAGCCGTGATGAGCACGACCATCACCATGATCACGATCATGCGCATGACGCGCCCCGCGATCGCCGTCTCTATCACTGAGCTGGGCGATGACTTTTGAACTGCCTCGGACCGAAGGGTGAGTGATGGATCGCGAGACGCGTAACGCGGCGATCGCCGCCGCCTGGATACTGCTCCTGTTTGGCCTCGCCGCCTATTTCCTGCCCACCGTCATGCTGGCCGTCGGCAAGATCTCGACGGTCCTGGCAGCTATCATCGCCGCAATTTTCATGGTGGGACTGTTCGTCGTCCTATGGCTGCGCGGGCGCAGCCAGCGCAAGAAGGGTCTGTAGAGATGAGAATTCTGATTACGGGCGCCGCCGGCATGGTGGGCCGCAAGCTGATCGCGCGGCTGGCCAAGGATGGCGCCCTGCGCGGGCGGAAGATGATAACTGCGCTCGACTTGCACGACATCGTGCCGCCGCAGGCGCCGGTGCTTGCAGGCGTCGATGTCTCGATCCACACCGGCGACCTTTCCGCGCCCGGCGCAGCGGCTACGCTCGTCGCTTCCCGTCCGAACGTGATCTTCCACCTTGCCGGCATCGTTTCCGGCGAGGCGGAAGCCAATTTCGATCTCGGCTACCGCGTCAATCTCGACGGCACGCGCGCGCTGTTCGACGCCGTGCGGCTGGCGGGCTTTGCGCCGCGCCTCGTCTTCACCTCGTCGATCGCCGTGTTCGGGGCGCCATTTCCCGAGGTTATCCCGGACGAGTTCCACCCGACGCCGCTTACCTCCTATGGCACGCAAAAGCTTATCAGCGAGGCGCTGCTCGCCGACTACTCGCGACGCGGCTTCTTCGACGGCGTCGGCATCCGGCTGCCGACCATCTGCGTGCGCCCGGGCAAGCCGAACAAGGCGGCGTCGAGCTTCTTCTCCGGCATCATCCGCGAGCCGCTCAGCGGCCAGGAGGCGATACTGCCCGTGCCGCGCTCCGTGCTGCACACACATGCCAGCCCGCGTTCGGCGGTGAATTTCCTGATCCACGCCGCCGGGATCGACGGCGACGCGGTCGGGCCGCGCCGCAACCTCACCATGCCGGGCGTTGCCGTCACCGTCGGCGAGCAGATCGAGGCGCTGGAGCGTATAGCTGGCACCGAGGTCGTGAAACGGATCCGCGAGCAGCCCGACGAGACGATCTGGGCGATCGTCAAGGGCTGGCCGACGCGCTTCGAGGCAAGACGCGCGAGGGAACTGGGTTTTGTCGCCGAGAAGAATTTCGACGAGATCATCCGCGCCCATGTCGAGGACGAACTGGGCGGCAAGATTTCCTGAAAGTTCGGTCGGCTTCAGACGCCGCCCGTCAGGCTGGCCGACAAAAGCAGAAGCCCGACCAGGAAGATGAAGGCCGCGCCGCCGATCTCGACGATCGAGTGGATGCGGTTGCCGATGCGTCCATCGCCGGCGAAATAGACGGCCCAGTTCTTGGCCGTCACCGCGATCGTCGCGAGCGCCGAGACGGTGATCGCGGTGCCGATCGACATCGCCAGCACTGACAGCAGGCCGCCGAGCCAAAGCCCGTTAAGCAGCGCGAAGCTCAAGACGATCAGCGCGCCGGAGCAGGGACGGATGCCGACGGCGGCAACCGCCGACCAGGCGGTCTTCCAGTCGAAGCGGTCGCCTGAAAGCAGCGCCGGATCCGGCGCGTGCGAATGGCCGCAGGTCTCGCAGACTTCGCCTGGGGCATGGTGATGATGCCCAGCGTGATCATGGTCGTGCGCCGCGTGGTCGTGATGGTGCGCGCTGTGATCGTGTGACTCGTGGCTGTACGCATGCGCCGCATGATCATGGTCGTGATGCGCGCGCAATGCGTGGGAATGCGCGTGAGCGTGTGAGTGTCCCGCATGCGAGTGCCCGCCATGCGAATGGCCGGCATGCGCGGCCGAAAGACTGTAGGCCGGACCGGCGCCGAATAGGCGCAGCACGGCCGGGCCCGCCTTGCGCCAAAGCAGCCAGCCGCCAAACAGGGTCACCAGCACAAAGCTCGAGATTTCGAGGAACCATGCCGCCTCGGTCATCGACACCGCGGTGCCGCGCAGCACGAAATAGGCGAGCATCATGACGACGACGGCGGTGAGGCCCTGCAGCAGCGCCGAGACGAAGGACAGCATGATGCCGCGCTTCAGCGCAACCTCGTTGGCGACCATGTAGGAGGAGATCACCGCCTTGCCGTGGCCGGGGCCAGCGGCGTGGAAGATGCCGTAGGCGAAGGAGAGGCCGACCAGCAGCCAGAGCTTGCTGCCGTCCTGACGCATCGCCTTCATCGCGGCTGCCAGGGAATGGTAGAATTCCTGCTGTCGGGCGTTGATCCACATCAGGATGTGAGCGAACGGACCGGAGGCAGTTGGGGCCATGCCGTCATTGGTGCCGATGCCGAGCGAGCTCTGGGCATGGGCGACGCCGGGGAGATGCGTGATCACCAGGGTGGCGGCCGCAAGGCCGAGCGCCAAGCGCAGCGACGGTTTCATCACTGGTTATCCTTCTGGCGGACAGTTCAGTTCGAGCTTGGTGGCGAAGATCTTGCTCATGTCGGTGCCCGTCGGATCGTTGAAGAACGCTTCCGTCAGGGTCTTCTGGTTTTCCTTGATCGCTTCGTCCGGATCGGGACGGATCACCTGCTTTGTGCAGTTCGAGGGCAGGCCCTCGACGGTGAGGTTGGCGTCGTCGGTGAAGTCGATCGCGGTGTAGAAGGTCGGATCGTAGACGCCGATGTCGATCTTGCCGGCGAGCTTGATCGGAGCCTTCGGTTCGGATTCGAACAGGATGATCAACTGGTCGTTGTCGAAATTGGCCATCAGATGCGGCGGCGGGACCATGAGCACGTCCTTGCCGTCCTGCGTGACCAGCTGGAAGTAGTTGAACTCGGCCAGCGAGGAATGGACGGTGTCGGCCACTTCCTTGAGTTCGTTGTCGTCAAGCTTCAGATCGGAGTTCTTGTCGAACTCCATCATCACCGTACTCGAAAAAAGGTCGTCGAAACGCCACAGATGGCGCAGCGCTTTCACACTTTGGTGATCCGGGGAGAGAATCACGTCGAGGCGGGCTTCGGCAAAAACATGCGGATGCACCTCGGCCGGCTCGATCCCCGCAAATGTCGCCGCAAGGGCCGAAGCCAGCATGGTTGCTTGCCGTTTCAAGTGCATTCTGGGCCGCGATTCCATCGACTTCGGGAGTGGACCCCGAGAGTTATCAGAAAGGGGGCGAAATTGGGACGCTCGCTACAGGTCTGTTCTGATGTCGTTGTCCCGGAACCGCCGGACACTTCCGGGCGACATAGATCACGCAGCGTCGCGCGTCCTGAACCAGTGCACCAGGAAATCGACGAAGACGCGGACCTTGGCGGGCAAATAGCGACGGTGCGGGTAGACGGCGAAGATGCCGCTGCCCGAGAGAATTCGATCGTCTAGCACGCTTACCAGTTGGCCGCTCGCGAGGTCGGGCGCGGCGATGAAATCGGGCAGGATGGTGAAACCCAGGCCCGAGACGGCGGCGGCTCTGGCCGCCATCGGACTGTTCACCTCGATCGGACCCGACACGGTGACGCTGACCGAATCCTCGCCGTCGCCCTTGAAGCGCCAGTTGGCTAAAGAGCGGCCATTGGTGTCGACGATGCAGGGCATGTTGGAAAGGTCCTGCGGGCGCGTCGGCAGGCCATGCTTTGCAAGCAGCTCCGGCGACGCGCAAAGCCGCACTGAAAACGGCCCAAGGCGCCTGGCGATCAGCGACGAGTTCTCCAGCCGCGAAATGCGCACGGCGACATCGAAGCCTTCCTCGACCAGGTCGACGAAGCGGTCGTCGAGATGGATGTCGAGCACGATGTCGGGATGCTGCTTGGCAAAGTCGATCAGCGACTGGCCGATCGGCGCGTCGGCGAAGGTGCGCGCCGCCGAGAGCTTGATCCGGCCGCGCACGTCGCCGGAAGATTCGCGTACGGCATCGGCTAGGCTGTCGACCTCGCGCACGATTTCAGAGGCGCGCTGATAATAAGTGTGGCCGGCTTCGGTCAGCGAGAACTGCCGCGTCGTGCGGTTCAACAACAGCGCGCCGAGCTCGTCCTCCAGCTCGCGCACATATTTCGACAGCAGCGCCTTCGAGCGGCCGATCTTGCGCGCGGCGGCCGAAAAGCCTTCGGCCTCGACCACGTCGATGAAGGCGCGCATGCGGGTCAATGTATCCATGGTCAGACCTTTCGTGCCGCGTCGAGAATCCTGCGGCCGAGCCGTATCAGGGCGACGTCGCTGCCGGAAGGGCCCAGCAGCGAAAGGCCGAATGGGGCGCCGTCGACGGAGCCGAGTGGCAAGGTGATCTGCGGGAAGCCCGATAGGCCGGCCAGGCACAAAAGATGCAGCGCCCTTTCGCGATAGGCCTGGAACTGTTCCGGCGTGCTGGTCTTCAGCGGCGCCGCGCCAGGAACGGTCGGCAGAACGAGAAAGCCGTTGTTGCCGAGCAGCGCGCCCAGCTCGGAACGGAAGGCCTGCCGGCGTTCCCGCTCGGCGGCAACCGTGCCGGCATCGATCGTGCGGCCGAAGCCGAAACGCTCGTCGACACCCGGGCCGAGGCCATGGTTGCCTGCCGAGATCCAGCCGCCATGCACCTGCCAGGCCTCAAAGGCCTGCAGTCGGCGGAAGCACCAATAGAGATCGTCCGGGAAAGAGGCAGAGGCGTATTCGGCTTCGGTCGGCGCGCCGATCACGGTGGCGGCAAGCTTCTTCATCCGGTCCAGCTCAGCGGCCTCGGCCGGGCCTGCTACGAAAGCGTCCAGCCAGCGGATCGACAGCGGGCGGTTGAGCGGGTGCAGATGCGGATCGCGGCCGAGAAGCAGCTTGCCGACCGTCTCATAGGTCTCGATGTTGTCGGCGAACCAGCCGAAGGTGTCGAAGCTCGGCGCGAGCTTCATGGCGCCGTCGAGCGAGATGCGGCCATGCGTGGTGCGCAGCCCGATCAGACCGCAGAAGCTCGCCGGCGCGCGGATCGAGCCGCCGGTGTCGGAACCGACGGCGATGTCGGCAAGCCCGCCGGCGACTGCCGCCGCCGAACCGGAGGAAGAGCCGCCGGTCACGCGGTCCGGGGCGGCCGCATTCACCGGAAACGCGAAATGCGAATTCTGGCCGAACAGCGAGAAGGCAAGCTCGTCGGTCTGCGTCTTGCCGACGAATCGCGCGCCGGCGTCGAGGATCATCTGCACGGCCTTGGCCGTCTGAGAGACGGCGTGGGCTTGCTCGAACTTGCGCGGGTTGCCGCAGCCGGTGCGGTAGCCGGCGACGTCGTAAATGTCCTTGACGGCCAGGCGCAGGCCGGCAAGCGGGCCTAATTGCGCATTGGCCACGGGCATTCGGCGCAGATCGAGGAAGGCGTTGAGCGGGCCGTGGGTGCCTGGCATCGTTCGATTTCCGGATACGGTCCACAAACATTGTTCGATGCCGAATTTTTTACAACCGGCGCTTACGATTTTTATTGATTGTGAAACCCTTCGCTCTTATATCGCGCTTGCCCAAAGTCGCACGTGCCTGTGGGTGTCCGCCGATCCTCGAATGGTGAGGGCAACCGGTAAGGTAACTGGAGCCAACCCCTCCAGTCGGTCTCGTGGCCAACCGCCAGACCGAGGACACCTTGAAGCAACGACGGTGCGGGCCTTTCTGGTGTCTGCCGGTCGTCCAAAGACCGGGGTTACTGAAGAGGCACACCTTCATTGCCGGCAGTGCGGACGGGGTCCTCCCATCCAAGCCAAGGCAGACAAAGCGAACCGAGGCCGGGCAAGGCCAGGTTCACCGCCGCGAGACGGCGATTCATGGTTCCGGGGTCTCCACCGGCTGGTTCCATGGATTTTTCGTCCCGCCTTTGTCCACCGCGAGTTCGCGGGGCTGAACGCCCGCGTCCCGCAGCCTTTGTGCGCGCCGCAAGGCGCAGATGGAGAGACCTCGATGGCCACCCAGCGCATCCTTGACTTTCTCGCCACGCGACGTCCGAACGGCCCTTGCCTCGTCGTCGACCTCGATGTCGTGCGCGATAATTTCCGCGCCTTCGAGAAGGCGTTGCCCGATTCCAAGATCTACTATGCGGTGAAAGCAAATCCGGCGCCGGAGATCCTGCGCCTGCTTGCTGCGATGGGCTCGTCCTTCGACACCGCATCCGTTGCCGAGGTTGAGATGGCGATGGACGCCGGCGCGCCGGCCGACCGCATCTCCTTCGGCAACACCATCAAGAAGGAGCGCGACATCCAGCGCGCCTACCAGCTCGGCATCCGCCTCTATGCGGTGGACTGCGTCGAGGAGGTCGAGAAGATCGCCCGCGCTGCCCCCGGCTCGCGCGTGTTCTGCCGCGTGCTCACCGACGGCGAGGGCGCCGAATGGCCGCTGTCGCGCAAGTTCGGCTGCGTGCCGGCGATGGCCGTCGACGTGCTGCGCCATGCCAAGGGTCTCGGGCTCGATGCCTATGGCGTGTCTTTCCATGTCGGCTCGCAGCAGACGGACCTCACGGCCTGGGACCGCGCGCTGGGCGATGCCAAGAAGGTGTTCGCGACGCTCGCCGAGGAAGGCATCGTCTTGAAGATGGTCAACATGGGCGGCGGCTTCCCGACCCGTTACCTGAAGGACGTGCCGGCGGCGCAGGCCTATGGCCAGGCGATCTTCTCGGCGCTGCGCAGGCATTTCGGCAACGCGCTGCCCGAGACGATCATCGAGCCGGGCCGCGGCATGGTCGGCAATGCCGGCGTCATCAAGTCGGAAGTCGTGCTGATTTCGAAGAAGGCCGACAACGACAATGTGCGCTGGGTGTTCCTCGACATCGGCAAGTTCGGCGGCCTCGCCGAGACCATGGACGAGGCGATCCGCTATCCGATCGTCACTCGTCATGACGGCTCGGAGACCGCGCCTTGCGTGCTCGCCGGCCCGACCTGCGATTCGGCCGACGTGCTGTACGAGAAGACGCCTTATCCGCTGCCCTTGTCGCTGACCATCGGCGACGAGGTGCTGATCGAAGGCACCGGCGCCTACACGACCACCTATTCGGCGGTCGCCTTCAACGGCTTCGAGCCTCTCCGATCCTACGTGATCTGACCGGTTCGCAAGGACCGCTCAGATCATCCCAGGTGGGCGCCTGTCGCCCGCCCGGGCTCGCTTGTGGAACAGATCTCCGCTCGTGAAGGATCGCGGAAATGGACATTGCAGACTTCATCGTTGAGGGCGCCGCGCGCCGGGTAATCTCCCCCCTTGAGGGGGAGATGGCCGCGCAGCGGCCAGAGGGGGTGGTCTCGCATAGATCGCCTGCGTCGTCACTCGTGGCGGAAGGGGCCGGCGCTTCACGCGCGGCGACCCCCTCTGTCGCCTTCGGCGACATCTCCCCCTCGAGGGGGGAGATGGCCCGCGCGTTTGCGATCGTCGCCGAAAGCATGGGTGACATGCAGGCGCGCGAAGCGTTGCTCGACCGGGCGATGGGGCCGAAGCGCAGGAAGAAGTCGTCCGAAAAGCTGCGGCGCGGCCGCCGGCCGTCGGAAGGCCTGGCCTTCGTTGCGCGCGATCCGTCGGGCGCGGTCGTCGGCTCCGTTCGGCTGTGGGACGTGACGCTGGGCGAGGGCGGTCCGGCCGCGCTCCTGCTCGGGCCGCTGGCGGTCGAGCCGGCAATGAAGAGCGGCGGCATCGGCTCGGCGCTGATGCGGCATGCAATTGCCGAGGCCGCGCGGCTTGGCCATGGCGCGATCCTGCTCGTCGGCGATGCGCCCTATTACGGGCGGTTCGGCTTTTCGGCCGACCGCACGGGCTCGCTCGCCATGCCCGGCCCCTATGAACGGCATCGGCTGCTGGCGCTGGAGCTGACGGAGGGTGTGCTCGACGGCGCCAAGGGCACGATCAAGGCCGCCGGCCGCAAGGTGAAGGCGCTGGATTTTATCGCCTGAACCCGGCGAAGAAGCGCCGATGCGGCGTCACGCGCTCAAAACGCGGCGCCGCATCGCTCGTTGACTGTCTTTGATGTCGATCAGCCGAGCAACTGGCTTAGCGCCATGGCGACCGTCATGTCGCCCTCGACCTTCAGCTTGCCGGCCATGAAAGCCATGGTCGGGTTGAGGTCGCCGGCGATCAGCGAGTCGAGATCGTCGAGCGAGAGCTTGATCGTGCAATCGGTCGGCGCATCGGCGGTCGAGACCGTCGCGCCGTCGATGACGATGACGCCGTCGCTGCCGGTGTCGAACTTGACCGAGTGCTCGAAGCCGGCGCTTGCCACGCGCGACTTGATCTTGTCGGCAATCTCCTGAACGCCCATGGCGGTTCTCCTCGTTTGGTTGCGTTTGACCCGCACCGGCCTTGGCCGCTGGGCGAGGCGCCGCGTCGCGCTGGAGCGCCGCGACAGCCACCGGCGCATATAGCTTCGGGTTGACGTTTACGTCAACGTGGTAGCCATGCGGCATGGTGGTAACCATGCGGCATGGCGCATCAGCTGGCGGATGGGTGGGGGCGCGGCATCCGACCCGGCGGAGACACCGCGTCGCGATCAATGCTGCTTGAAGGCCTTGGTCATTTCCTGGGCCGTCTCGCCGGCATTCTTGCGGCGGCGGATCGCATTGTCGCGGATTTCGTCCTTGGACAGGAAGTTGACCTGGTCGATCAGCACGTCATGCACCAGTTCGACGCCGACGCGGGCGTTGACAGTTTCGCGGATGGCCTTGCGGAAAGCATCGAGATCGATCGTCTCCTTCTTGGTGAAATCGATCTGCGGATTGGAATAGAGGTAGGAATAGACCTGGTCGGTGATGATCGCCGGCGCCGGGATCGACAGCTTCTTTATCTGATCCGGTTCCACTGTGTAGACGAGCTTGGTCAGGAAGTAGCCGTCGATCTTGGCTTCGCGGATGAGCGGCACCGAAATGATGTCGGTCTTGACGTAGTCGAGACCGCCCAGCATCGGCTTCGGCGGCTCGCCGACGCCGCGTTCGCCCGCCGCCTGGAAGGAATAGAACACCGCGCCGAGCGTTACGGCGCAGATCCAAAGCGCTGCGGCGATGAACTTGATCACCGGATCGTTCCTTGCGCCGTGGTCATCCCATTCAAGCCCGTGCGTATCCGAACTCGCCGGCCGAATAGGTGCCGTCGGCATCGGCACGCTGGATGGCGTTCTTCAGCAGCGTGGCGACCTCGTTGACGGCGTTGAGATGAGCAAGGATAGCGGCTTCGTTCTTCGCCAGCTTCTGGCGCAGCCGCGCCAACCCCTCGCGATGCTGCTCGAGGAACTCGATCTCGTTGGCACCCTTCAGCGCGCGGGTCAGTTCGTAGAGATAGCGGCTTTTGCGGGCATTCGAGGCCTTGAGGTCGTAGCCGGTTCCGCTGCGGATACCAGCCGTTTCCTCGTCCACCGCTTCCTCGATGCGGCCGATGATGGCGGCGAGGTTGCCGGGCCGAGCAGGCGCGGTCGGCATTTCCGTGGCGATGGTCCGTGCGGGCAGATTGGTAAGGTCCGTTTGGTCGGCCATGTAAGTCCCTAGATCTTGATGTCCGTTTTTATGGTTGTGTCGTCGCCGGTCATCGACCGGGCAGCCTTGCGCTCAAGCTCCTCGATCATCGAGGTCGAAAGCCGGGTCTGCTGGTCGATATCGGCTTTCTCCGGTCCGCCCCCAACAGGCCCGACCGACACCTTGCGCTTGCCGTCCAGATAGTGGTCGGCAAGCATTGATTTCGCGATGCCGATGCCGCCGTGCGCGGCCATGACATCGGCCACCTTTTCAGCCAGCTGTGACTTCCACATGTCGCCGGCCAGCCCCTTGCCATAAACGCCTTCGGTGTCCTTGGGCATCATGTTCTGGATGAAGGTCGTCAGCACCATCGCCTCGAAGCGCTGGAATTTTTTCGCCGGATTTGCCGCTTCGGCTTTGTCCGCCGTGGCGCGCGAAAGTACCGAGCCGGCGTCGACGGAGGCGGTCTGGTCAATCGAAAAAGGCCCCGCGGTACCGCCGGCGCGCCTCCCGAGTGCTGCCCGCGCGGCCTCGACATCGCCCGGCTCCGCTGCGCGGGCGACGTCCATCACGATGTCGCTGGGAGGTGAAATCGCCAAGAAAGCACTGCCTTTTTGCCAGGTTTTGTCAGTTGCACAATGACGCAACAAGCTTGTGGCAGGCTTGCGGGGAGGCGGAATGCAGATTGCGGTGCGATCCCAGGCGGCGGGCGAGCCCGCCGCCTGGGAGTGGCATGTCGACCGTGGCGGCCGACGTTGCCGTCAATGGTCCCAGATCCCCTGGCCATAACCCGCCGCGGGGATATCGAAGGCAGGATTCCCGCCTGCGGCCGACTCCATGCCGATGCTGTTCATGCTGCCCAGATCGAGCGAGTGGGCGTTATCGGACGCCATCGAATGGCGGCCGGTGCTGCTGTTGACCGTGGCAAGCTATCATGGCGATGGGCACTCGGTACTGACAGTGCGCACCAATGAGGGCGACCTGGTGCTCGACAACCTCACCAACTCGGTCCGCGATTGGTCCAGCACCCCCTACAGCTATTTCGCCCGGCAGGCGCAGGGGAACGGCAGGCACTGGAGCGGATCGGGGCCGCCAAGCCGGTCGGCACGACCGCGACTGGCACCTGAAGCCTAAAGGTACAAGTCGCGGCAGACGCGCCGCTACTCATGTCCCCGCTTTTGGGCGATGAGGTCCAACCGCTCACGGTCGGAGCGTTCGCGCTCGTCGCGCCGGCGGACGTCCTTATAGGCGCGCTCGACCATGTTGGTGCGCGCGGTCGCGGCGGCAATCAGCGCCGCTTCCTGCTGGGCGCTTTCAAGGTTCTGTTTCTGGCGACCGAGCGCGTTGGCGATGCGGCGATGGTAGAGTTCCGGGAACAGGCCGGCCAGCGAGCTGTCGATATCAAAGTGCTCGATCAGTTCCTTCGCTTCCGATTCCGCCGCCGTGGCCGCAGAGAGGAAGCCGGCATGACGGGTTTCGTGAAGCGACTTCAATTGCTCCTGCACCTTGACCAGCTTCTTCAGGCGATCCTTGCGCGAGGTCATCAAGCTACCTCGCCAGCGTGAGGTCGACAAAGCCGTCGACGAACAGCGACAGCAAGGTGCCGATGGCGAAGTAGAAGATGATCAGGCCGCCCGCGATGACGAAGGGCAGCGAAATGAAATAGACCGGGATCTGCGGCGTCAGCTTGTTGACGAAGCCGATCGTCAGATTAACCAGGATTGCATAGGCGACGAAGGGGCTGCCCAGGCGTATCACCAGGAAGAAGGCGTCCGATACCGTGTCGGTGACGTCGACGAGCGCCGCTTGCGGGTTGAAGAACACGTTGACCGGGGCGACCGTGTAGGAAGCGACCAGCGCGCGCACGATCTCATGATCGAAGTCGAAGACGAAAAGCAGGAGCAGCGCCGAGAACGAGATGATGGCGGCAAGCGCCGCCTGCGGCTCGGGCTCCTCGATTGCCGGCCCGCCCGAGCCGCCATAGCCGATCATCATGGCGATGGCCGAGCCCATGAAGCGCAGCGCTTCCATGTAGAGCCTGGTCATCGCGCCGATCAGCCCGCCGACCAGAAGCTCGGAGACGATCATCGGCGCCAGCACCTGCGGGCGCGGGTCGGCGAAAGGATAGATACGATCCCACAGAAAGGCGAGCAGGCCGCCGGTGGCGGCGACCGACACGAACAGCCTGACCTGGATCGGCACGCGAGCGCTCGACAGGCCGGGCATCAGCATGAAGCAGGCACCGATGCGGCAGAAGGCAAGGAAGGCGGCGATGACGACGCCTTGCGAAAGCGCGTTCACGAGATCGTTCCGAGCACCTTGATCTCGACGCCCTTGGCGATCTCGACGTGGCTGAACACAGGGAGCGTGGTGAAGAGCCTCTCGATGATCATGCGCACATAGGGGCGGGCGTCCGGCGCGGTGACGAGCACGAAGCGCTCGCCGGCCTCGAGATGCTTGCGGATCGCCTTGGTGGCGTCCTGGCCGAACTCCTCGAGCTGGCGCGGGTCGATGTCGAACTCGCGCACCTCGCCTTTGGCGTCGCGCTTGAGGCTCTGATGGAAGGCGAGGTCCCAGCGGTTGCCGAGGCGCAGCACCTTGAGCATGCCGCCCTCGGAGAGGTCGCCGCAGATCTGCTGCGCCATGCGGATGCGGACATGCTCGACGATCTGCTCGGTGCGGCGCACATGCGGCGCGATCTCGGCGATGGCCTCGATGATCAGGTGCAGGTTGCGGATCGAAACGCGCTCGGCAAGCAGGAGCTTCAGCACCGCCTGCAGGCCCGGATAAGAGATGTGCGAGGTGCAGATCTCGTCGGCGAGCTTGCGGTATTCGGGGTCCAGCCGCTCGAGCAGCGCCTTCATGTCCTTGTAGGACAGAAGTTGCGGCAGATTGTTGCGGATGACCTCGGAGAGGTGGGTGAGCAGCACCGACATGTTGTCGGCGAAGGTGTAGTTCTCGCGCTTCAGGTCTTCGGCGAAAGTCTCGAGCACCGAATAGGCGCGCATGCCGAAGGCCGGCTCGCGAATCTCCTCGCCGGGGATATCGGGCACGCCGCGCGTGCCGAGCAGCACCATGACCTCACCGACGCGCATCTGATATTCGGCGACGACGGTGCCGTGGACCTTGATCTGATAGCTCTTCGGCGGGATGGCGAAGTCGTCGGCCACGCGCACCTCCGGCACCACGAAGCCGTATTGCTGGGCGAATTTCTTGCGCATCTTCGACATGCGGAACACCAGTTCCTGGTGCGCCACCAGCAGCCGGGTCGAGAGCTGCTTGCCGATCAGAAGCTCGATCTCGGCGGTGGCTAAAGATGCCTTGACCGAGTTCTTTTCCTCTTCGGCCTTGTTCGCCTTCTCCTGGTTCTTCAAGGCCTCCGCGGCGGCCAGCTCGCGGTTGTGGCGCAGCGGGATGATGTAGCCGAGGCCGGCCATGGCGCCGGCGAGAGCAAAGAACGGAAACAGCGGCAGGCCGGGCATCAGACCGAGGATGACCAGCAGCGAGGCGGCGACATAGAGCGCGCGCGGATGGGCGCCGAGCTGGCCGAACACCGCCTGGTTGGCGGAGCCGCGGGTGCCGCCCTTGGAGACGAGCATGCCGGCGGCGAGCGAGACGATGAGCGCCGGGATCTGGGTGACGAGGCCGTCGCCGACCGAGAGCTTGATGAAGACGTCGGCCGCCTGGCCGAGGCCCATGCCGTGGCGCAGATAGCCGATGGCGATGCCGCCGACGATGTTGATGGCGGTGATAATCAGGCCGGCAATGGCATCGCCGCGCACGAATTTCGAGGCGCCGTCCATGGAGCCGAAGAAGGAGGATTCTTCCTCCAGCTCACGGCGGCGGAGCTGCGCCGTCTTCTCGTCGATCATGCCGGCGGACAGGTCGGCGTCGATCGACATCTGCTTGCCGGGGATGGCGTCGAGCGTGAAGCGCGCGCCGACTTCGGCGATGCGGGTTGCGCCCTTGGTGATGACGATGAAGTTCACCACGATCAGGATCATGAACACGATCAGGCCGATGACGAAGTCGCTCGACATCACCAGCTTCGAGAAGCCCGAGATGACGTAGCCGGCGGCATGCGTGCCCTCATTGCCGTGCGAGAGGATCATGCGCGTGGTGGCGATGTTGAGCGACAGCCGCAGCATGGTGGCGATGAGCAGCACGGTCGGGAAGGAGGAGAAATCCAGGGGCCGCTGGATCCACAGCGCGACCATCAGGATCAGCACCGAGAGCGCGATCGAGAAGGCAAGGCCGATATCGATGAGAAAGGCTGGGATCGGCAGAAACAGCACCGCCAGGATGACGACGATGCCGAGCGCGAAGAAGACGTCGCGGCCATTCTTGGCCACCACGCCGGACGGGATTGTTTCGCTGATCGCCATGTCGTCCTCGAATCCAGACTTGCCCAGCGCAAAGGCAGGCCCCCGACCGTAACCGGCCAAGCTTGCGCGAGGGTGGGAGAAGGGCTACTGCCGGGTCCGGATGACGGCGCGACGTGGAAGGGCGGCAAAGGTCGTCGGGATATCGCGAGGACAAGAGCATGCTCCTGATCATCGGCACGATTCGGGTACCGCCCGAGAGGCTGGCCGACGCCAGGCCGGCGATGGAGCGGATGATCTCGGCCAGCCGCGCCGAACCCGGCTGCCTTGAGTATTCCTATGCGCAGGATGTTCTCGATCCCTGCTCGATCCATGTTTCGGAAGCCTGGACGGACCGCGCGGCGCTCGACGCACACTTCAGGTCGGGCCACATCGCCGAATGGCGCGCAAGCTGGGCAGAGCTCGGCATCGGGGATCGGAAGCTCACACTTTATGAAGCGGGCGAGGGCACTGCGACCTAACCAGTCGCGCCCGCCATCGCGACGCTGACCAGCCAGCGGCGGACGGCGCGCTCCTCGTTGGCGGAAAGTCCAGCGGTGAGTTCGCGTTCAAGCTTCTGCACTCGTTCGCGGCATTTCTTCAGCAAGGCGCGTCCGCTGTCGCTGAGGTCGAGGTGCTGGATGCGCCCGTGCACCGCATGCGGCTTGCGGACGAGGGAGCCTGCTCTTTCCAGATTGCCGACGATCACGCTCACCGTCTGCGGCGTGAGCACCGCGAGCCGGGCGAGGTCGGCGTTGGATATGCCGGGATAGGCCGACAGTATGGTCAGCGTCGCAAATTGCGGCTGCGTGACGCCGAATTCATCCAGCGCGCGCTCGACCCGCAGCCTGTAAGCACCGGCCGCCTGTCGCAGCAGGTAGCCGAGATAGCCTTCCTCGCCGCGCTTGCCTTCGCCGGCAGCGGGAATTGCGGGCGGCATTTCCTGCTTGCGCATGATATCAGAGCTCTTATATTTTGTTCGAACTCTGATATTATCGCAGGATGGAGCGGAAGACGATGGGCTATCGAATCTTTCTTGCCGGTGGTTCTGGCGCGATTGGCCGCCGCCTGATCCCGCAACTGCTGGACGCCGGCCATCGGGTGACGGCGACGACGCGTCGGGCCGCGAAGGCCGAGGAGCTTCGCGCGCTCGGCGCCGATCCGGTGGTGGTCGACGTGTTCGATGCCAGCGGTCTGCGCGCGGCGGTCGCGTCGGCGAAGCCCGAGATCGTCATCCACCAACTCACCGACCTGCCGGCCGGGCTCGATCCCGGAAAAATGGCCGAAGCGATCGCCGGGAACGCGCGTATCCGCGATGAGGGAACCCGAAACCTGGTCGAGGCCGCGAAGTCAGGCGGTGCGCGCCGATTGATCGCGCAAAGCATCGCCTGGGCCTATGCGCCCGGACCTGAGCCGCATGCCGAAACCGATCCGCTCGACGGCGGCGCAGAGGGCGGCCGCGGCATCAGCGTCGGCGGCGTGATCGCGCTCGAACGGCAAGTTCTCGAAGCCTCGCCCATGACCGGCATCGTGCTGCGCTATGGGCACCTCTATGGGCCCGGCACCGGAGCGGAGACCGCTGCCGATCCGGCGCTGCATGTCGATGCCGCCGCTTATGCGGCGCTGCTCGCCGCCGAGCGCGGTGCGCCAGGTGCCTTCAATGTCGCGGAGCCGAACAGCCATATCACGACCGACAAGGTTGTCAGCGAGCTCGGCTGGCGCGCGGACTTCCGGCTGGCTGTGTGAAACAGGAGCGCCGCCATGATTGAAGCTGCTTCTGTCCGAAATCTTGCCCTGCTCGGCGTTGCCGCGATTGGCTCGGCCCTGCTCGGCGCGGCGATTGCCCAAGGCAACAGGGCAAGCATCGCCGCCGATGGGCTGGGTGCGCATAACCATATGATGGGGGCGGGCGCAGGGAGAAGGGGCGGCGGCGCGCCCCGCCACCACGGTCAAGCCGCTGTCCTGCGAAAAACTGCCGAACGTTCCGGGGCATTCGATCGCCACGGCGCTCGTCGGGTTTCCGCCGAATGCCTATACGCCGAGACATCGGCATCCCGGCTCGGTCACGGCCTTCGTGCTCAAGGGCAGGCTGCGCCCGCAGCTCGAGGGCGGACCGGCCGGCACGTTCGGCAAGGGACGACCTGGTTCGAGCCGCCGGGCACGGTGCATCTCTTCGCGGAGAGTGCGAGCGCAACGGAGCCGGCCGAAGCTGTTGGCGATCTTCGTCGCGGAAGACGACTGCGGGCCGCTGACCATCTTCGACCGATGAGCTTTTCCGGCCTTCGCGGCGACTGACGAGCAGCCTGATCTTCGCTAATCGGCGAACCGCCAAAATGGCGCCACATGCGGTCGGCATTGCGGTTGCCACGCATTGCCGCCGGGCGTATCAGGCACGGCAGCATCCATCCTCCGCATACCGGCGAGCCGCTCTGTTGCCTGCCAGAAACGAACCGCAAGTCTACGCCCGCCGGCTTCGGGCGGTGCTGATCAATTCGATCCCCGTGCTCGAGGCGCGCGGCATCGTCATCGTGCTGATGGCGGGTGTGGTCGGCATGATCGCGGGCGCGCTGGTCACCGGCATGAGCGCGCTTGTGCAAGGCATGCACTTCCTGCTCTTCGACGTGCAGCCGGGCGGGCGGCTTTCCGCGATGTTCTCGCTGGCCAATCCGGTGCAGGCGATGTTTCCGGCAATCGGCGGCCTGCTGCTCGGCCTTTCGGTGATCTGGCTAAGAAGGCGGAAGTTCAGAACGCCGGTCGACCCGATCGAAGCCAATGCGCTCTACGGCGGGCGCATGTCGCTCACCGATACGTTCATCATCGTCGTCCAGACCATGATCTCCAGCGGCTTCGGCGCCTCGGTCGGTCTGGAAGCCGGCTACACGCAGATCGGTTCCGGCATCGCCTCGCGGCTGGCGCGCGCCTTCCGGCTACGCCGCAACGATATCCGCATCCTGGTCGGCTGCGGCGCCGCCGGCGCCATCGCTGCCGCCTTCGACGCGCCGCTGACCGGCGCCTTCTACGGCTTCGAGCTGGTCATCGGCATCTACTCGGTGGCTAATGTCGCGCCGGTCATGACGGCGGCGATCGGGGCCTCGCTGACGGCGGAAGTGTTCGGCGGGGTGCCGTTTCCGCTGGAACTTTCCGGCCTGCCGACGCTGACCGCAAGCGAGTACGTGCCGTTTCTCCTGCTGGGACTCCTCGGTGGGGCGGCGTCCATCGCGATCATGCATCTGGTGAGCATTGTCGAGCGCGTCTTTGTGCGGCTGGCGATCGACGCTTCGGCCAGGCCCTTCCTCGGCGGCATCGTTGTCGGGCTGCTCGGGCTGGTCACGCCGCAGGTGCTTTCCAGCGGGCATGGCGCACTGCATCGCGAGTTCGCCATGAACTACGCGCTTCCCGTGGTGGCCAGCGTTTTCGTGCTGAAGCTCGCCGCCTCGGCGATCTCGCTCGGCTCCGGTTTCCGCGGCGGCCTGTTCTTTGCCTCGCTGTTCCTGGGCGCACTGCTCGGCAAGGTCTTTGCCGGCGTCATGGCGCTGACCGCGCCATCGACAGGCATCGATCCGGCGGTTGCCGCCGTCGTCGGCATGACCTCGCTTGCCGTCGGTGTCGTCGGCGGTCCGCTGACCATGACTTTCCTGGCGCTGGAATCCACCCGCGACCTGACGCTCACCGGCGTGGTGCTGGCGGCATCGATCATGTCGGCGATCCTGGTGCGCGAGACCTTCGGCTACTCCTTCTCGACCTGGCGCTTCCATCTGCGCGGCGAGACGATCCGCAGCGCCCACGATGTCGGCTGGATGCGCAGCCTCAACGTCGGCTCGATGATGCGCAAGGACGTCCGCACCATCGACGCCTCGACGACACTGGCCGAGTTCCGCAAGGAAATCCCGCTCGGCTCGGCGCAGCGCGTCATCGCCGTCGAAGAGGGCCAGCATTATGTCGGCGTGCTGCTTGTCGCCGAGTTGCACAGCGATCTGTCAGACGGAGAGACGCCGGTCAGGGCGCTCGCGCAGTTCAAGGACGCGGTGCTGGTGCCGTCGATGAACGTCCAGTCCGCCGCCGAGACCTTCCAGCGTGCCGGCGCCGAAGAACTGGCCGTCGTGGAGGATTTCGACGACCGCACCGTTCTCGGCCTGCTCACCGAAAGCCACCTGATGCGGCGTTATGCCGAGGAGTTGGACAAGGCGCGGCGCGATCTCGCCGGCGAGGGCTGACCCGAACTTTTGGGCGGATACAACTTCCATTGAACCGGTTCCGCTGGTCGGCGATCGGGGAATGGCCAACGCCTGGATTCTTGCCGCTTGCCATCTGTACAGTGGTACTGTACAAAGTGTTAAGTGGAGGAACACGGGATGCCCAAGGCTTCGGATGACAGCCAGGCTCCGGCGGCAAACGGTGCCGGCTCGGCCGCGACCCATGCCCAGCGGGTGCTGGGCATGCGGCTCAAGAGCCTTCGCCTCGCCCGCAGGCTGTCGTTGCGCGACCTCGCGGAGGCGACCGGGACAAGCGCCAGCTTCATCAGCCAGCTCGAGCGCGGGCTGACCGGCGCCAGCACCGCCTCGCTCAACCAGATGGCCTCGGCGCTGGGCGTGAGCGTCGCTATGCTGTTCGAGGAAAGCACGACGCAGAACCATGGCGTGCTCCGGCGCAGCGAACGGCCAAGCCTTCCGCCCAGCGACGGTTGCCGCAAGATGCTGCTGTCACGTCCGCCGTTGAGCGACATGGAGGTCTATGTCGGCGAGTTCGACATCGGCGGCTCGACCGGCTCCGCGCTCTACACGCATGGCGACGCGCACGAGATGCTCGTCGTCCTTCGCGGCGTCGTCGAGGTCTCACTCGGCGACGCACGCCATGTCCTCGAAGAGGGCGACAGTATCGAATACGCGACATCGACACCGCATCGCAGCGAGAACATCGGCAGCGGCCGGGCCGAGGTGATGTGGATCATCGCGCCGCCGACCTCGGCGCGCGCCGAGCTCGATCAATACAAGCCCTGGAAACCGCTCGCGGCCAGGTAGTCCGATCTAAACGCGGGCCTCAATGGGAGAGTTACAGTTATGTTGAAGTCGAAATTCGCAGGTCTTGGCGCCGTGCTGGCGCTTGGTGTTCTGACAACCGCCGCCTTCGCGCAGGACAAGCCTGTGGCGGGCGAGGTCAAGGACGGTTCGCTCAAGGGCAAGACCCTGACCTTCGTCTCCTATGGCGGCATCTACCAGGACGGCCAGGCGGCGGCGCTGAAGGAATTCGTCGACAAGTCCGGCGTCAAGCTGCTCAATGACGGCCCGACCGAGATCGCCAAGCTGCAGGCCCAGGTCGAATCCGGCAATGTCACCTGGGACGTCGTCGATACCGCCGACCTGCCGCCCTACGTCTATTGCGGCAAGCTGTTCCAGAAGCTCGATCTCTCCAAGCTCGACGTCTCGAAAATTCCCGAAGGCCAGGTCGGCGAATGCTCGGTGCCGGCGATGAACTACGGCGTCGTGCTGATGTACAACAAGGAGAAGTACAAGGATAACCCGCCCAAGAGCTGGGCCGACTTCTTCGACATTGAAAAGTTCCCGGGTGTGCGCGGCCTCGACGGCTCCGGCGATCCGACCGGCGGCCTGCTCGAACAAGCCTTCAAGGCGGCTGGCGGCGATCCGAAGGCGATGACGGCCGGCGACATCGACAAGGCCATCGACGTGATCCGCAAGCTCGGCCCCGACACGATCTACTGGAAGACGGGCGCTGAATCGCAGCAGCTCGCCGAGTCCGGCGAAGCGGACATGCTGATGATGTGGACCGGCCGCGCCATGACGGCGGTCAAGAACGGCGCCAAATACGCGCCCGCCTGGCAGGACTGGCTGGTGGTGATGGACCAGATGACGATTCCCGTCGGCGTCAAGGATACGGATGCCGCCTATGCGTTGCTCAACGCCTATCTCGGTAAGCAGTCGCAGGAGATCCTGGCGCAGCAGACCTCCAACACGCCGATCAACAACGACGCGCAGCCCAAGGTCGACGCTTCCGTCGCCGCTTTCCTGACCAACACGCCCGAGCGCCAGAAACAGGGCTACAAGCAGAACATCAAGTTCTGGGTCGAGAACTTCCCGCTGGCGCAGGAAAAGTGGTCCGCGCTGATGGCCGGCAACTGACCGGCTGACGGAGGCAAAGCCGGTGAGCGCGCTCGAGCCAACGACCCAACCCGCTGCCGCAGTGCGGCCGGGGCGGGCATGGCGGCCGTTCGCGCTCACGCTGCCGGCGCTGGTGCTGCTTGCTGCGGTGATCGGTTATCCGCTGATCACCATCGTGCTGCGCAGCCTGTCGGAACCGGAATGGGGCGCGCAGAACTATGTCTGGTTCTTCGGCGCGCCGGTCAATCTCGCGGTGCTGCAACGCACCTTCACCATCTCGGCCTGGGTCACGCTGGTTTGCGTTGTGTGCGCTTATCCTTATGCCTATCTGATGACCGCCGTCGGGCCGCGCATCCGGCTCGTGCTGGTGCTTTGCGTGCTGATCCCGTTCTGGGTGAGCGGCGTGGTGCGCACCTTGTCCTGGGTGATCCTGCTGCAGGACTCCGGCGTCATCAATTCGCTCCTGCGCTCGGCCGGCTTCACCGGCATCCGACTGATCCGCACCCAGACGGGCGTGGTGATCGGCATGGCTCAGGTGCTTTTGCCCTTCATGATCCTGCCGCTCTATTCCGTGATGAAAGGCATCGACCTCAAGCTGGTGCAGGCGGCGCGCAGCCTGGGCGCCCGGCCGTCCCGCGCCTTCTTCACGGTCTATCTGCCGCTGTCGCTGCCCGGCGTTTATGCCGGCGCGATCATCGTCTTCATCCTGGCGCTGGGCTTCTACATCACGCCGGCGCTGCTCGGCGGGCCGCGCTCGACGATGCTGTCGACTTTGGTGCAGACCCAGGTGCTCAGCCTGCTGCAGTGGGGACGCGGCGGCGCCATGGGCGTGGTGCTGCTGGTCACGACCTTCCTGCTGCTGGCGCTCGCAGCGCCGGTGATGCGGTCGCGGCACCGAGAAGCGGGGCGGCGCTGATGGAGATGAAGCCGCTCACCCGCCTCGTTCTCGGCCTGGTCTGCCTGCTGGTGGCGATATGGCTGGTGGCGCCCACGCTCGTCGTCGTGCCGATGTCCTTCAACGGCAACAAGTCGCTTGCCTTCCCGCCGCAGGGCTTTTCCTGGCAGTGGTATCAGAATTTCGCCACCAATTCGGAATGGTCGACCAGCTTTCTCAATTCGCTGAAGGTCGCTTCGATCGTGGCGGTGCTGGCAACGGTGCTCGGCACGCTCGCCGCCTTCGGGCTCGACCGCATGAAGGCGCGCCCTGCGAGCCTTTTGCGGATGCTGATGCTGACGCCAATGGTGGTGCCGGGCGTGGTTTTGGCCATCGGCATCTATGCTGTCTATCTCGATGCCCAGCTCGTCGGGACGTTGTCCGGCTTCGTGCTTGCGCACACCATCCTGGCGCTTCCCTTCGTGCTGATCGCTGTCTCGGCCAATCTCGAAGTGTTCGACAGGCGCCTGGAGACGGCGGCGGCGAGCCTCGGCGCCGGCGCGCTCACCACGTTCCGGACCGTGACGCTGCCGCTGATCCTGCCCGGCATCCTGTCGGGCCTGCTATTCGCCTTCGCGACGTCATTCGACGAAATCATCGTCTCGCTGTTCATCACCAACCCCTATCTCAAGACGCTGCCGGTGCAGATCTTTTCCTCGATCACGCGCGACGCCGATCCGACGGTCGCCGCCGTCGGCACGATCCTTTTGTGCGCCACCACGATCCTGATCGGGGCCGGCATGCTTCTTCTTGGCCGCGAGCGGAAGGGACGCTTATGAACCCAAGACCGGACAATCGCGGCGCGGCGATCGACCTCGAATCCGTCACCAAGGCGTATGGCGCGTTCAAGGCGCTAGACGGCGTGTCGCTCGGGATCGAACCCGGCGAGTTCATGACGCTGCTTGGGCCGAGCGGCTCGGGCAAGACGACGACGCTGAATGTGATCGCCGGCTTCACCGATGTGACCAGCGGCAAGCTGCTGGTCGGGGAAAAGAGCGTCGTCGGCGTGCCGGCACACAAGCGCAATATCGGCGTCGTCTTCCAGCACTATGCGCTGTTTCCACATATGACGGTCGGCCGCAACGTCGCCTATCCGCTGACGCTGCGCGGCGTCGATCAGGCGAAGCGCAAGGTGCGCGTCGCCAGGGCGCTCGACATGGTCAAGATGGGCGATTTCGCGCACCGCTATCCAAGCGAATTGTCGGGCGGCCAGCAGCAGCGCGTGGCGCTGGCACGCGCCATCGTCTTCGATCCGCCGCTGCTCTTGATGGACGAGCCGCTCGGCGCGCTCGACAAGAAGCTGCGCGAGTGGCTGCAGCTCGAGATCAAGCGCATCCATCGCGAGCTCGGCACCACCTTCGTCTATGTCACGCACGACCAGGAGGAGGCGCTGGTGCTGTCGGATCGCATCGCGGTGTTCAACCGCGGGCGCATTGAGCAGGTCGGCACCGGGCGCCAGCTCTATGACGAGCCGGCGACGCTGTTCGTCGGCCGCTTCATCGGCGACTCCACCGTGCTGCGCGGCGAGGCGAGAAGCGACGGCACCAGCACCGCGCTGACCATCGCCGGCGAGGCGGTCACGGCGCCGCGCCGGCTTGCGGGCGAGACCAATCCGGTCATGCTGCTGCGGCCGGAAAAACTCAGCCTCCGCCGGGCCGGACAGACGGCGGCCGCCGGCACCAACCGGCTGTCGGGCACGATTGCTGAAGCGATCTATCTCGGCTCCGGATCGAAATACGAAGTGAAACTCGCCGATGGCTCCGTGGCGATCGTGCGCTCGCCGCTGACAGGCGAGAGTTTTGGCCTCGGCGAAAAGGTGGAGCTCTGCTTCGACGGCGCCGACGCCAAGCTTCTGGCCGACGACAGCACGGCCGACACGACGCTCACCTGAACCCTCTCTCCTACCCTCCTGGAAACCATCCCATGCAAGTCAAGCGCAATGGCGACATCTCGTTCTGGTATGCGGATCTGGGCGCGGTCCCCGCACCGCGTCCGCGCTTGCCAGGCGATATCGAAGCCGATATCGCGATCGTCGGGGCCGGCTATACGGGGCTTTGGACCGCCTATTATCTGAAGAAGGCGAAGCCCTCGCTGCGCATCGTGTTGCTCGAACGCGAGTTCGCCGGCTTCGGTGCCTCGGGGCGCAATGGCGGCTGGCTGTCGGGCGGCTTCGGCTGGTCCATGCAGAAGGCGATGGCCGGCTGCGTCGACGAAGTGATCCGGGTGGCGACCGAGGAAGGTATCGAGGCCGACATCCGCCGCGCCGACAATCTGACCGTCGCCACCAATCCGGCGCAGCTGGAGCGCGTGCGCGAGGAGTGCGAGACGATCCGCTCCTGGGACAGCGACCCCGAGCGCATCGAACTGCTCGACGCCGACGCGACACGCGCACGCATCAACATCCGGAATGTCATGGGCGGCTTTGTCATCCATGGACAGGCGCGGGTGCAGCCGGCCAAGCTGGTGCGTGGGTTGGCGGAAAGGGTCGAGCGGCTCGGCGTACCGATCTACGAAAAGACGACGGTGACGGCGATCGCCAAGGGCACCGTCACCACGGATCGTGGCACGATCCGCGCCGAAACCATCCTCCGCGCGACAGAAGGGTTCACGGCCGGCATCCCCGGAGAAGAGCGGACATGGCTGGCGCTGAACAGCGCGCAGATCGTCACCGAGCCGCTGTCGCCCGGGCTTTGGCGCGAGATCGGCTGGGAAGGACATGAGCTGCTCGGCAATGCGGCGCATGCCTATTGCTATGCCCAGCGCACGCGCGAAGGGCGCATCACCATGGGCGGGCGCGGGGTGCCGTATCGCTATGGCTCGCGCACCGACGTCAACGGCCAGACGCAACAGGCGACGATCGACCAGCTGCACACGATCCTGACCACGCTTTTGCCGCAGACGGCGGGATGCCGCATCGACCATGCCTGGTGCGGTGTGCTCGGCGTGCCGCGCGACTGGTGCACGACGGTCGGCCTCGACCCCAGGACCCGCATCGGCTGGGCCGGCGGCTATGTCGGGCTCGGCGTCTCGAGTTCCAACCTTTCAGGCCGCACGCTTGCCGATCTGATCCTCGGCCAGGATACGGAGCTAACGCGGCTGCCCTGGGTCAACCGCAAGGTGCGGCGCTGGGAACCGGAGCCCTTCCGCTGGCTCGGCGTGCATTCGATGTACCAGCTCTACCGCATCGCCGACCAACGCGAGGCGGCGGGGCTCGCGCATACCTCGAAGCTTGCCGCTCTGGCCGACAGCATCACTGGCCACTAGAGCGGTTCGGCATTAGCCGAACCGCTCCAGCTATTTTTCCACGCAATTCCGGACGGAAAACCGCTGCATACTTTTCCTGGAATTGCTTTGATCTATGGAGCCCGACTTGATCGATCTTTCGACTTTCCACGACCTCGCCAAGGCCGACATTGGCGCCTTTTCGCGAAAGCCGACCTCGATCGAAGGGGATCAGGTGGAAGCTGTTCGCTCCCTCTTCCAGTCTCCGGACGGCACGATCGACATTGGCATCTGGGAATGCACGCCCGGCCGTTTCACCGCCGACCGTTCGGGCTCGTCGGAAATCTGCCACATCATTTCCGGCCGGGCGGAAGTGAGCCGCGCCGACGGCGAGATGCGCGAGCTCGGTCCGGGCGACCTCCTCGTCCTGCCGCAAGGATGGAAGGGCGAATGGCTGATCCATGAGACGACGCGCAAGCTCTACATGATCCAGAGCGCCGGCTGATCCCGAAAAGCCCCTAATGCTCGATCGGACCCTTGGGCGAGACAAGGGCCGTGCCGGCGGTGGTCGGGCGTTCGATCATGCGGCGCACGCGCGGCGGGCTCTCGCCGCTGTGCAGCGCGCGGATGCGCTCGCCGACCACCGCGTCGGCATGGGTGGCGCGCCGGTTGTGGCGGATGTACTCGACCCAGGTCGGCGTGTGGTAGTGCTCGATCCAGATGCCGGGATTTTCGAGATCGCGGGCGAGGGTCCAGTTGCGGGCGCCGTCGCGGCGGCGGATGCGGCCGCGCTCGGCCATGGTGGCGAGGAATTCCGGCACGTCCTCCTCGCGGATGACGTATTCGATCATGATGGCGATCGGGCCGCTGCGCGGCTTCAAATCGAGCGCCAGCATCGGCTCCTTGAAACGGTTGAGCGGATCGAGGTTGAGAGCGGTTTGTTGCGGCAGCGGCAGGATGAAGCCGATGGCGCCGCCCGCCAGCATGGCGACAGCGGCCGCCATCAGCGCCGTCTCCGCGCCATGCGCGTCGGCGACGACGCCCCAGATCCAGCTGCCCAGCGCAATGCCGCCGAAAGTCGCCGTCTGGTAGATCGACAGCACGCGGCCGACCACCCAGCGCGGCGTCGACATCTGCACCGTGACGTTGAAGTGCGAGAGCGCGATCACCCAGCAGGCGCCGCCGATGAGCAGGCCGGCCGATGTCTGCCACGCATTGTGGCTGACGGCGGCGTTGAAGGCGCAAAGCGCAAAGCCCGCGAAGGCGGCGCGCACCATGGTCTCGCTGGAGAGCAACTGCCTCAGCCGCACGCTGATCAGCGCGCCGCCGACCGCGCCGATGCCGAAGGCGCCGAGCATGATGCCGTAGGTCAGCGCGTCGCCCTTGACGACATCGCGCGCCACCAGCGGCAACAGCGCCAGCACCGCGCCGGCGCTGAAACCGAAAGCCGAGCCTCTCGCCAGCACCTTGCCGATGTTCGGCGACATGGCGACGTAGCGCAAGCCGGCGCCCATCGCCGCGCCCAGCGACTCGCGCGGCAGGGTCTGCGCCGGCACATCCGGCTTCCAGCGGAACAGCACCACGATCAGGCCGATATAGCTGATAGCGTTGGCGGCGAAGGCTGCCGCCGCGCCCGCGGCGGCAACGATGATGCCGCCGATCGCCGGGCCGACGCTGCGTGTGATGTTGAAGCCCATCGAATTGAGCGCGACCGCCGCCGGCACCTTGGCGCGCGGCACCATGTCGCCGACCGAAGCCTGCCATGACGGGCTGTTCAGCGCCGTGCCGCTGTCGATCAGGAAGGTGAAGGCCAGCAGCGTCCACGGCGTCATCCAGCCGAACCAGGTGAATAAGGTGAGCAGCGCCGAGACGACCAGCATGAAGGTCTGCGCCACCAGCATGACCTTGCGGCGGTTGAAGCTGTCGGCGATGGCGCCGGCAATCAGCGCGAACAGCATGATCGGCAAGGTGGTCGAGGCCTGGACCAGCGCCACCTGGTAGGACGAAGTGGCGATGGTCGTCATCATCCAAGCGGCGCCGACGCCCTGAATCAGGCCGCCGAAATTCGACACCAGGCTGGCCGACCAGACGGCGCGGAAGATGCCGTGCCGGAACGGCGCCAGCGCCGAGACGCGTTCGCTTTCCGGCTCGTCGTCGATCATGGTCGCTGTCCCGCCTTCATCTGCGTTTTGCGTTTCGCCGCGCCTTAGATCGGTTCACTGTTTCACGGAACGCCGAACAGTCGCGCTGGCGACTCGCCAAAGGATCGCGGTCCAACAACAGGAAGGCAAAGGCGAAAATGCGTCGGCGAAGCTTTAAGCCAAGCATCTTGCCGGTGTGGACCAAACCTCGGTTACTTCGCGCCCCTGGTTCCGGCATGCAGCGCCTCGGTCAGGCTCCCTGCCGTCTCACCGCCCATGTAGAGCCTCAGCAGCATCTCCATGCCGACGAGGCGCAGTCGTGACGCCTCCTCGCCTCTTGCCATGTCGATGAGGTCATCCAGCTCGGATGCGGACCATTTCATGGCGTCGCGCAGGAAGCCGCCGCGCAGCAGACCCTGCGTGCCGGCCGAAAAGGCGCCGGACATCTCGAAGCCGTTCTTGGCCACATAAATGTTTTCACGCGGCAGATGGCGTTCGGCGAGTTTCTTCAGCAGCCATTTGCCGGTCCTGTTGCGATATTTTTGCCGCCTCGGCAGATGCATCGCGAAATCGATCAGCCGGTTCTCGAGGAACGGCACCCTCAGCTCGACCGAAGCCGCCATGCTGAGGCGGTCATGCCGATGCAGCAGATCCTGCAGGTGCGAATAGAGATCGTAGAGGCAGTTTGCCAGGAAGGCACGGTCGCTGTCCGGGCTGACGCCCTCGAGCCGGTCGAACAGCTTGGTTTGCAGGAAGTTCAGTTCCGGCGAGAGCGCTCGCAACACGATGTTGCGGTCCCAGGGCGAGCCCCGGCCGATCGAGTTGCGAAACGGGGAGCGGCGAAGCCGCGCGAATTTCCGGTCCTGGTCGGCTTTCGAGCGAAACAGGCGCCGCAGCCATGACTGGCGCCAAAGCCTGAGGGTCGACGCCTGCCATTTGTAGCCGCCGAACAGCTCGTCCGATCCTTCGCCGGTGAGCAGTACCTTGACGCCGTCGGCGCGGCATCGATCCGCAAGCGCCAGCAGGCCGGCCACGCTGGCATGCCAGCCGTCGCTCTCCAGATGCCAGACCGCACGTGGCCAGAGCTCGAGGAAGCGATCGCGGTCGACAGGCACGCGGCGCAGGCTGACACCGACATGGCGGCCGGTCCGCTCGGCGCTTTCGGCCTCGCTGCGGCCGAGCCGCGGGTCGACGACATAGCCGTGCATCTCCGGCCGGTGGCGCTTGGCAAGCGCGGTGATCAGACCGGAATCGACACCGCCGCTGCAGGCGGTGGCCAGGCTGGCATCG
Organism: Mesorhizobium silamurunense; assembly: GCF_014843905.1. NCBI lineage: Bacteria > Pseudomonadati > Pseudomonadota > Alphaproteobacteria > Hyphomicrobiales > Phyllobacteriaceae > Mesorhizobium > Mesorhizobium silamurunense. Next base: position 73,948 of record NZ_LPVS01000075.1, read on the forward strand.
GCGATGCAGTGCAGCTCGACGCTTTCCTCGAGCAGCGTCTGAAGAGCGGCCAAGTGCCCGGCATCGGACGTCCTGTCGTCGATGATACGCGATGTCTCCAGGACGTCGAGCACATGCCAGAAACGCCGCTTCTCGATGCCGCCATCGCCGATCTTCCAAAGGCCGGCGGGAGGCAGGCGTTCGATGCCTTCGAAGACGCTATAGCTGGAATCGCGACTCTGCCAGGCAAGCCGCAAGGTGATTTCGCGAGCGTCGACCTTGCGCGCAAAATCGTGGCAGGCAAGGATCGCCTTGTCCTCGGAGGCGAACAGCAGCCGGTCCGCGGTGTCGGCCACCGATATCGGCTTGATGCCGAGCCTGTCGCGGGCAAGCCACAGCGCGCCGTCGCGCTGATCGAAATAGGCGAAGGCGAACATGCCGTCGAATAGCGGCACGGCCTTCTCGACGCCCCAGTGGTGCAGGGCCTGGAGCACCACCTCGGTGTCGGAGACCGTGCGGAACTCGAGGCCTTCGGCTTCCAACGTCTTGCGCAGCGAACGATAATTGTAGACTTCGCCATTGTAGCAAAGGACGCCGTCGCCGGATGCAGTCAGCATCGGCTCGCGCGCGGCGGGGGAGGGGTCGATGATGGTGAGCCGCCGATGACCGAGCGCCAGCCGGGCGCTGTTCCAGCTGTCATGGTCGTCGGGGCCGCGATGCGCCAGCGCCTGCATCATGCTGGCGATCTCGGAGAGATCGCCAGCGCCGATCGGATCGCGCTTCCGCCAGACGCCGGCTATCCCGCACATGGCCCGCAGGCCGCTCCTGCCTGATCCATCGCTTCCCGAAGTCTGTCCGAATTCCAAGACGCCGCCGAAATCGGCATGACTTCCAATCTAACCACAACGGGACCGGCTGCAAGCGATCCGGCTCAACACCCGAGGGTCGTGGATCAGAATCCGTGCTCGATGCGTTCGAAGATGACGTTGGTGAAGGCCGAGATCTGGCTGCCGATGAACGGACCGGTCAGCGCCACCACCAGCATGATGGCGACGATCTTGGGCACGAAGGTGAGCGTGATTTCCTGGATCTGGGTCAGCGCCTGGATGAGCGCGATGCCGATGCCGACCGCCATCGCCACCAGCACCACCGGCGCGGACGCGGTGAGCACCGTCCACACCGCGTATTGCACGATATCGAGGGCGTCGGCCTCGTTCATGGGCAGACCCTTGCGAAACCAGCTAAAGCAGGCCGCGTTTCGGAAGACATGCTTCAGGCGGCCGGCTTGATCGATACGCCCGCGCCCACAGGGACCTCGGTGCCGTCCTGCAGAACCGCTATCAGGCCGCTGCTGGCGAGCTTCACCGAAGCCACGGTCCCTGTGGTCTTGCCGTCGGCAGAGGTGATCGAACGGCCGATCAGCGCGTCCGCCTGCGACAGCGCCGAGGACTGCATGATCTGGTCGAGCTTGCTGTTGGTCTGAACCGACTGCTCGACCTGCGAGAAGGTCGCGAGCTGCGCGACATATTGCGTCGAATCCATCGGCTTGGTCGGGTCCTGGTTTTTCATCTCGGCGATCAGAAGCTTCAGGAACGACTGGTAGTCGACCGCCGTCTTCGAGGTCTGCTGACTGGCCTGGTTGGCGCCAACCGGGATCGTCGTTGTCATGTCCACGGCCATCTTTATGCTCCCATAGCCAGCGCGCGCGGCGCTTCAGGAATGTCGTCATTGCCGCCAAGCGCCTGGCGCTCGAGCGGGAAGAGCGCGCGGATCGCTTTCAGCGCCTCGTAGATGCGATCCTCGCCGACCATGCGGTCGACCTGCTTCAGCGCGCTGCAGATCTCCTGGTTGTCGAAGCTCGCAATCAGCATCGGCAGCGAGTGGCGGAACATGTCGCGGGCCTCGGCGGCGCCCGACGGGTTCATCAGCATGATCTGCACGATGAAGTAAAGCTGCCTGAGCGGCGTCGAGGCCTGCTCGGCCTGGATGACGTGGCTCTCGAGCAGGAACTGGACGTCGTTCATCAGCTCGAGGGTGACCTTGCGGTCGACCCGGATGACGGCGCCGTTGATGTAGATCTTCTCGTTCGGCTTCAGCGAGATCTTCAGCGTGTTGGTCATTGGATGCCGTCTCGGATGATCTGGGAGACCTCGATCAGTCCTTCGAAATTGTTGGTGCGACCCTGCCGGATGTCCTCCGTCTCGCGCAGCAGCCATAGGCCGATCGAGATCAGGTTGGCGCGCAGCTCCTTGGGCAGCGCATTGTCGCTGGAGCCGAGATCCTCGACGAAGGTGGTCCAGATGCGGTTGGTGAAGTGCAGCGCCTCGACCGCCTCCATCGACTCAAGCCCGACGGCCGCTGCCGCGGACAGCATGTCGATCGAACGGGTGAGCAACTTCCGCTCCCGGTCTTTGGCGTCGGCGACGGAATCGGTCTGGATGTCGGCGTAGGAGAATTGATACATCGTCGGAGCTCTGGCGTTCCGGTGAGAGTGTTCAGGTGAGATAGTTCAACAGGCTGAGCTGCTGCAGTCGCGCGGTCAAGGCGAAGGATGTTTCGATATGCTGCGTCAGGTCGGCCACGCGGGTGGCGGCCTCCGAGGGGTCGACGCCCTCGAGGTCGATGATATGCTTCTCGAACAGATCGACCTGGGTCTTCATGCGATCGCTGGCGTCGGATACGCGCTTCTGAGCGAGGCCGGCTTCGGATTGCACCTGGACGATGCCGCCGATGGCTTCGCCGACCAGCTTTTGCGCGCGGCTGACGATCGTGTTCTGGCCCTGCTGGCTGATGTTGCCGGCGAAGAGGGTGCTGACCATGGCGGCCGCCATGGCGAGCTTGCGGATACCCTGCTCGTTGGCGCTGACCGATGTCTGCGTGGTCTCGCTCAATGAAATGCGGCTGGTGATCTGATCGTCGGTGGCGTTCGACCAATTGGCCTGCCAGCCGGAGCCCAAGAACTGCGACTCGACCGCTGTGGTGATGAAGTCGTCCATCTGGGCGGCGGTGATATTGGCGGCCGCCGGGTCGCTCTGGGTGAAGCCGAAGTAGCTGCTGAAGGCCGCGTCGAACGCCGCTTTGGCGGGCGAGCCGGCAGCGCTGAAATCGTCGATCGGCTTGACGTCGGTATTGGTGCCGGCAAACAGATATTCGCCGTTGACGCTTGTGTTCAAGATACCCGTCATCTGCTGCAGCGCCGTGGCGGCGGCGGTCTGGGTGATGCTGGTCGAGGAGTCGCCCGACACGGCGCTGGTCAACGCCGTCAGGAGGTCCTGCGCGACATCGGAGAGCTGACCCAGCGAATCCTGCGTCGATGTCAGGCGCGCGGCGACCAGCGAGTTCGAATCGACGATACCGTTCAGCCGGTCGAGATCGCGCTGGAAGGTGACGGCCTGTGTCGTGCGCCCGCCAAGCGCCAGGCCGACATCCGCTACCCTGCCGCTCTGGGATTCCGTCGTCGCCTTGACGAGCTCGGCCTGCATGCGCATCTGCTGATAGCGCAGCGCGTTGGAGATGGCGGCTGAGGAGACGGCTGTCGCTTTCATGGCTTATCCCACCGCGCTCAACAAGGCGTCCAGCATGTCGTTGACGGTCTTCATCATGCGCGCTGACGCCTGATAGGTGTGCTCGAGGTCGAGAAGCAGGGACATTTCCTGGTCGACATTAACGCCGGTATCGTTCGACAGCGCTTCGGCGGTGCGCGTGGCCAGCGCCTCCTTGGCGTCGGCGTTGGTCGACGCTTGCTGGCGCACGCCTTCGAACCAGCCGATGGCGTTGGCCGCGTAGTCCGTGACGCCGGAGCTGACCGCGATGGCGGCGGACGTATCGAAGGCCATCGGCTGATCCAGTCTGTTGCCGTAGGCGATCAGCAGGTCCGAGTAGGAAGCACCGCCGCTGGTGTTGGAGATATAGGCCGCGCCGTTGGCGCCGCCGTCACGCAACAGCGCCGGGCTGCCGCCGGCGCTCGGATCAAACGCGGCGTTGACGCTGATCGAGCCGGCGAGGCCGTTGACCAGGGTGCCGGCAGCGGGAATAGCCGGCGCGCCGGACCAGGTGAACAGGCCCGCCTTGTCAGGCTGCGAAGGCGCGGTCTCGGCAAATGCCGTGATCAGGCCGCGCGCGATCTCGTCGAGCTGGCTCTGCATGGTCGCGGCGACGCCGTCGCGCAGCTTCAGCATGCCGGCAAGTTTGCCGTCGGCGCTGGTGTTGTCGCCGGTGCCTGCCGAAAGCGGCACATTGTCGATGTAGATCGTGTTGCCGGGCTTGCCGGCGGTGTAGCCGGCCGAGGGCGTGAAGGTCACCGAGCGCGGCACCGTCTCGAACAGCGTCGTGCCGTCCTTGGTGGTGATGACCATGTCGTTGTCGCCGCGCGTGAAAGTCGAGACCGGTACATATTCCGCGACCTTCTTCAGAAGCGCGTCGCGCTGGTCGAGCGCGTCGGACACATCCGTCCCGGAGCGGGTGCCGGCGATGACGGCCTTGTTGGCGTCCTGGAACTGGCTGAGCAGCGAGTTCAGGTCGTCGACCGCGGTGGCGATCTGGCTGTCGGTCTGGGTGCGGAAATCCTGGATCGCCCTGGTGCCGTCGTTCAGCGAGCTTACCACCTGCTTGGCCGCGTCGATGACGCTGGCGCCGAGATTCTGGTTCGACGGCGTGGTGGCGTAGAGTTGCAGCGCCTGCTGCAGATTGGCGATCGCGGTCGACGGAGACGACGCATTGTCGACCCCGTTGACCGAGAGGTCGAGCTGATCCATGCCGCTGTAAAGCGCGCTCTGGCCGCTCCATGCGGACAGCGCGGAAAGGTTCTGCCGGAACAGAAGGTCATTGGCGGCGCGCTGGATTTCCACCGATCGCGCGCCGGGCGCGGTGCTGGTGACGACGGCGACGCGACGGGCATAATCCGGGTTGGACGCGTCGGCCACATTGCGCGACACGACGCTGGTTTGCTTGGATGTGGCCAGGAGCGCCGACTGGGCGATGCTTAATGCGGTGGAAAGCGACATGCGGGTCTTTCACGGGCTGGCGCCCGATGGGGTTATCTCTTCAGGTTGACCAGGACATCCATCAGGTCGGAACCCGTCTGGAAGACTTTCGAATTGGCGGTGTAGCTACGCTGGGCCGCAATCATGCTGGTCAGTTCCTCGGCGATATCGACGTTGGAATTTTCGAGCGCGCCCGAGACGACCGAGCCAAGCTTTCCTTCGTTGGCAAAGCCGATGCGAACGGCGCCTGAGTCCGCGCTCTGCACATAGACGTTGCCGGGCATCGCGGTGAGGTTGTCGGGGCTCTGAACATCGGCCAGCGGGATCTTGTAGAGCGGCTTGGTGGAGCCGTCCTCGTACTGGGCGTAGATGACGCCGTCCTGGCTGATCTGGATCTTTTCGATCGTGCTCGGCGCATTGCCGTTGACCTTGGCGTCGGAGACGGTGAAGCCGGTTCCAAGCTGCGTCAGCTTGGAGAGATCGAGGTTGAGGGTCGAGCCGTTCGGTACCGTGAAGGAGATGCCCGTGGTCGCGCCGGTGAGCTTGCCGGTGGTGGTGTCGAAGGTGAGATTGGCCGTACCCAGCGCGCCGCCCGTATAAGGGAAGGAGGTGCCGGGGGTCGCTTTCGACTGGTCGAAGACCGAGACCTGCCAAGTGCCTGAGCCGGTGTTGGTGAAATAGACGTCGAGCAGCACCTTGTTGCCGAGATTGTCATAGGCAACCAGCGAGGACTTCGAGGTGTATTCGGCGGTCGGGCTGTTCGTGGAGGGCAGGCTGCCGGCTGCGACCGGGGTTGCGCCTGCCGGCAGGTTGCCGGTGAAATTGCCTTCCGTGCTCGGCGTCGCCGTCATCTCCTGGTCGGAAATCTGCACCGGCACCAGGCCTTCGAAGCCGTTAGCGGTCGCGGCCGGATCGCCGTTGGCGTAGCTGTAGGCCATGAGCTGGTAGCCGGCGGCATTGACCAGGCGCCCTTGCGCATCAGGAACGAAGGCGCCGGCGCGGGTGAGATAGGGCGCGCCGCTCGGGTCCTGCACGACGAAGAAGCCGTCGCCGTTGACGGCGAGGTCGGACACCGAAGTCGTGTATTGCAGGACGCCTTGCGAGCTGATGGCGGAGCGGATCGTCGTAGTGACGCCGCCCGAATTGTAGGCGCCGCCGGTCGTCGGCATGATGAGCGTCGAGAATTCGGCGGAGGAGCGCTTGTAGCCGGTGGTGTCGGAGTTCGCGATGTTGTCGGCCACCGCGGACAAGCGGTTGGCCTGCGCGTTCATACCGGAGACGCCGGTCCGCATCATTCCGTAGAGGCTCATCGATACATCTCCTCGGTGCCTTTCTGAGAGGCCACAAAACTAAGCCTCGTGTCTTGCGCGAGGCTGGCGCGGGCTATGCCGGCAGGAGCCATCAGAACACCAGCCGATAGCCGAGGAACCTCTTGGAATCGATTGGATCGTGACCGAGCTTTTCGCGCAGTTTCTTGCGCAGCTTCGAGATGTGGCTCTCCACCACGTTCTCCTCGACCTCTTCGTCGAAGATGCCGTAGATGGCATTGAAGACCTGCGTCTTGGTCACGCGCCGGCCGCGATTGCTGGCCAGATATTCCAGGATGCGCCGCTCGCGGCGCGGTAGCGGCAGCGACTCGCCGTCGATCTCCGGGTCGCGACCGTCCATGAAGATGCGCATCGAGCCGACTTCGGTATAGGCGGCCTCCTCATGCGCGCGGCGGCGGATGGCGGTGATGCGGGCGAGAATCTCGCGGATGTGCACGGGCTTGCGGACGACGTCGTCGACGCCGCTCTCGAAGAGCCGCAGCGTGTGTTCCAGCGAGTGCTGCTCGCTGAGCGCGATCACCGGCGCGCCGGTGCGGTCGCGGATCTGGCGCGGCGAGATGGCGCCCTCGCGGCAGTCGCCGATGAGGAAGGCCCTGACCGATCTGAGGTCGGTGTCGGCGGCGGAGCTCACCCACTCGCCGAACTCGCCCGGCGCGAAGCCCGCGGTGGCAACGCCCTCGCGATCGAAAAGCGAGCTATAACCCTCAGTTACGAGCTCGCGCTCGTCAACGATCACGATCATCGGACCACCCCTCCGAATCATCTCATTTGCCCCGTGCGGAAAGGGGTACCCGGTGCGGTGAACCCTGGGAAACCGTCATTTCTTGTAGCTATTTTCTTGGGAGTTTTTTTGGGAGCCGTAATAAAAGCGGTTGCAGGAGTGCATCGGCGGCAGCGGGTCAAGGACGATACCGGAGCCGCCGCGAACCCCGACGGCGGCCGCTCAAAGGTCGCTATCGCGACAACTACTGATTGCAGAAGGTACTGGCGTTCCGCGTCCATTTGCCGAAGCCGGTGGCGACCATGTTCGCAATGACGCGGCAGACATAGACCTTCTGAGCCGGGTCGTTGTCAGGGCCGGCATGATAGCGGGCGACGGCCATCGACCAGGTCATATGGCGGGCATGGAGGCTCGCCAGGAAGCGCGCCGCATAGTCGACGTTCTGGTGTGGGTCGAGCATGTCCTCGACGCTGCGGAACTGCGCGCCGTGATAGCGATGGTTGATCTGCATGCAGCCGAGATCGATCAGCGTCCTGCCCTCGCGGCGGGCATTCTCGAATGTCGCCAGCGCCTCTCCGCGGCTGCGCGGGAAAACAGCTTTTCCTTCTATATTCAATGCGTTGGGCTGAAGGCTGCCTTTCTTCCCCGTCTCGGTCAGGCCGACCGCATAAAGGATTCCCGTCGGCACGCCATAGCGATCGGCGGCGCGCAGAATCTCCGGCTCGCAAGGATTTGAGCCGGCGCTCGCGGCGCTTGCCGCAACCAGGCTAGATATAGATATCGTCGCCAGCACGTTCGCGAAGAGGCGAAGCAGCGCGGCCGAATTCCTGTGCGCCATTGCCGTCGTTCCTTCCCGGTTGCCGGTCGCCGCCGGCGCTGTTGCCGCCCGAATTCCCCGGTTGGAACGAAGGCTGGTCGCGGCCCGTCGACATCGACAGGGCGCTGTTCGCATCGGCGCGGCCGGCTGAATGAACTGCTATCGATGGTTGCATAACGGTGACATGATCGACCTCGAAGCCGAGACCGCAGAGCGACTTGACTATGGCGTCGCTGTCGGCGGTCAGGCGGCGGTATGCCTCGTGCGTTTCCGGCTTCATCTCAATCGAAAGTTGCTCTCCAGAAAGTCGCAGGCTTGCGACAACCATGCCGAGCTCCGCCGGGTGGAGCTCGATCTTCAGGACATGTGTCGGAACGGCAACAGAATTGGCGGTTTGAGAGGCGCTCGAGAAGGCCTGCTGAACGCCATTGTCGGAAGCGATCGCCTCGACCAGCGCCGAAGCCGTCTGGCCGATGGGATTTTGCGCCGGCGCCGGGAAGCTCTGCTGGCTGACTACATCCATGCGTCCGGCGGCAGAGGACGGCTTGGCCTGATTGATCGATGCGATGGATTGCGCCGTTTGCGCTGTTTTCTGGGCGGCCGCCGGACGCCAGCTTTGCTGCGCTGCGGCGTCGGTCTCCATGCCAGGTTTTCCGGGCAGGACGTCGTCCTTGCGGACCCATGTGTCGGCGCCCGGACCGGCGCCGGCCGGCTTCTGTCCGAAATCGGGCCCGGGCTTCTCCGTCGCGATCGTCGCGCGGCTGGATCGCGGCAATGGCTCGGCGCTTTCGGAAGCGTCGGCCAATGTGCGTTTGCCCTGACGGATCGCCAACTGCGAAGCGGCGGACTGGCCGATGGAGGGCTGGATGCCTGCCTCTCCCTCGGCGGATACGCCGCGATCGGCATTTGTCGCCGTTGCGAAATGGCGGATATCGCCCAGCGCCATCAGCAAGGGCAGGCCGTCCTGGAGCGGAGCGGACGATTGTGCTGCCGCGTCGGCATCGTCCGTTGCTTTCACGTGACCCGTGTCGGCGTTGTTCTTGGCGGCTTTTCCGGCTGCCGGCTTTTGCGCCGCGGTCTTGTTCTGCCCATCCTGGTCAGGTTGCGCTTTGGGCGAACCGGCAAGGGCGCGCCGCATTGGATGCGCATCGGAAGACCCAGGCTCGGCCGACTGCTTGCCTTGCCGGGCCGATTTTTCGGCGCCATGCACCATCTCGCCGAAGTTCGAGCCTTTTTCCTTCCCGTCGGCAGCGTGCTGACGCGACTGGGTGTGGGCAGGCCCGAGTCCCGGCATGGTCTGACTGACGCTGGTCATTTGGGCGCTGGTCATTTGGGAGCGGCTCCGAGCAATTGGTCAATCTGGTCGAGCTGGCGGCGTGCGTTCATCATCGCGGCGTCGGTGGGATCGTGCGGATCAAGACTTGGCGCGGCGGCCGGCGCGGACGCAGGCAGCACAGGTGGTGTTTCGGGCTGCGCCGGAGCGGAAGCAGGCGCTTCAGCCGTAGCCTCAGCCGTCGATGGCGGGGATGCAGGAGCCGCTGCCTGCACGTTCGCCGCCGGCTTGGCCGATGCCGCGACAGCCGGCTGCTCGGACGCAGCACCCTCCACCGGCGGCAAAGCTTCGGCGTCGGTCCGGCTCACAGGCTCGGTTTCGGCAGCGGGGTTCGCCGTGCCGCTCTTTGCCGAATCCGCGGCCTCGATCTCGTCCTTGCTGGCCGCCGGAACAGGAGCGACAACCTCGCCGGCGACGGCCTGCGCCGCATCGAGCAAGGCGCGGTCGCTCTCCGAAAGCTTGCCGCGATCGATCTTGCCGAGCCTTGTCCGCACATCGTCGATCGTGGCCGACGTCACCGTGGAGAGGCTCGAATAGAGCACGGCGCGCGGGTCGTCCTGATTGCCTTTGCCGTTGCGGCCCTGCTCGGCCCGGGCCGAGGCGAAGGCGGAGAGGTCCGCCAGCCCGTCGATCGCGGCGCGGCGGGCGATGCGCAGATAGATCACCTTCTCGCGCTCCGGGTCCATCATCGAGGTGATGTCGGCGAGCTTGTCCTGGCTGATCGACATGTGCAGCGCGATCACGCCGGTGACGAAGGAGTCGGCGAACTGGCTGGCATAGGGTGAATAGAGGTAACCCGCGGCATATTGTGTCGAGGCGAGCGCGAAGCGCGCGGCGTCGCCTTGTGCCACCGCGAGGCCGACAGAACGGCGAAGCGCTGCCTCCTCGACCAGGGTGCCGGGGCTGAGCAGGCGGGCCTCATCCAGCAAGGTCAGCGCCGTTGCGGGTTCATCGGTCGCGAGCAGCGAGCCCTTGACCAGCGCCAGGAAGGCGCCGAGGTCGGCGGGCACGCTCATCGGGTCGATCGGCTTCAGGATTTCAATCGCGGCGGCCGGCCTGCCGTTCAGGTAGGCGACGACCCCTTTGGCGATGGCAAGGCTCTGCGGGTCGGTCGTCGCGCGCGAAGCCGCCGCCTCGACGGTGACGGGGTTGCCGCCGCTCATGCCGTAGACGAGCAGAGCGCGAAAATTCTTCGGATCCTTGAAATCCTCGGCATCGGCGGCGCGAAGCCTGGCGTCGGTCATTTCGAGGAGCTTGGCCTGCATCGGCAGCGCCGCATGATCGCCGCCGGCAATGCGGTCCTGGATCAGTTGCAGCGAACGCACCAACTGATAGGGCTGCAAGCCGTCCTGAGCGAAAGCCGCGGCCGGCGATCCTGCGGCAAGCAGCAGCAGCCCGATTGCGCGGCCGATGACGGTCCGGCCCCTCATCCGCCGGTCGCCATCAGGATTTCGATGCGGCGGTTCGCGGCGGCCAGCGGATCGGACGGGATCTTGGGCTGGCGGTTGGCGAAGCCTGCGACCTCGGTGATGCGGCTTTCGTCGACGCCGCCGCGCACCAGCATGTAATAGGCGGAGTGGGCGCGGGCGGTGGACAGCCGCCAGTTGTCGTAAGTGTCGCTGCGGAACGGTCGCGCGTCGGTATGGCCGCCGATGGTGATAGTGCCCTTCTTCTCGTTGATGATGTGGCCGATCTTCTCCATCGCCAGCACCATCTCGCGGCGCGGCACGGCCGAGCCGATCTCGAACATGCCGAAGTCGAGCTGATCGGTGATTGAGATGACGACGCCCTTGTCGGTGGCCTCGACGGAGACGCCGTGGGCCAGCTTTTCACCCGGCTCGAAGGCTTTGGCCAGTTCCTGCTTAATTTCGGCGGCGGCCTTGAGGGCGGCGCTGCTCGGAGCTTTTTCTCCCTTCTCGGAAGCCTGCTCGGGCTCCGCTTTTGCCATCTGGGCCTTTGCCGTTTCGGCCCCTGCGGTTTCCGGTTTCGCGGTGTCGGTCGCAGCGGCCTCGGCTTGCGCCTTTTCAGCCTGGGCTTTCTCGCCCTTGGTCTGCTTGCCTTCGGCTCTCCCGACTTTCGTGTCGCCCGATCCGGCCTTGGCACCGGGTTTTTCCGGTGTCGCCGGCGGCTCGAGCGGCGCATCCAACTGCGGCGGCGCCGGCGGAACGGCCTTGACCTTCGGCACTTCTGTTTCGGCGACCTTCTCGCCGGGCTTGGCCGGATCGCCTTCGATCTTCCTGCGTTCGGCGCTGGCTTCGGCGCCGGGCGTCACCACCTGCTGCGACCAGAAATCCGGCGCGAAAGGATCGCGATAGGATTCGCCGCCGGAGGCGCCGGTCGCTGGACCGGCATTCTGAACGCCGCCTTCACCCTTGGCGCTGACATTCTGCATCACGCCGGTGTCGGTGGCGATCTCCGACAGCACGGCGTAGGGATCGGCAAACAGATGCTCGTCGGAGAGGTCCGACTTCTGCGAGGCCTGCTTGGTTTGCCTTCGGTCGGAGGAGCCGGCGCCGCCCTTGCCGTTCTCGCCGGCCTTGCTGGCGCCATCCTGCGGATTGTCGGCGGTGAGACCAACCTTGCTCGGGCCGTCGCCAAGATCTTCCAGGCCCTTGCGGCTGGAATTGCGATCGATCAGCTCGACCGGATTGAAGTAGCTGGCGACCGCCGCCTTGGTCTGCTCGTTGGCGGCGTTGATCAGCCACATGACGAGAAAGAAGCACATCATGGCGGTCATGAAGTCGGCAAAGGCGATCTTCCAGACGCCACCGTGATGGCCGTCGTCATGACCGTCGTGATTGCGCTTGACGATGATGATCTCGTGCCTGGCCTCGCCGTGGTCGATGGCACTCATGACAGGACCTCTGACAGGGAAGCCGACCATTCGGCGATGCGCGTCTCGAACACCGTTTCATCTATGGTCACGGTCAGGTCGAAACCGGCGGCCTCGGTGAAATCGAGATTGGCCGCGCGATCGCCAAGCGCTGCCTTCAGCGGCTCGAACAGCGACAACGGCCCGCGCACGCCGATGCGCACGGCTTCACTATCGGCAATCGCTGCGTTGATGGTGCGGGCAAGGGCGTCGAGCGAACGCTTCTGCAGATCGTCGCTGACGATGCCGCCGATGATGCGGGCTATCGTGACGCCAGCGAGCTCGGCAACGCGCGCCTCCATGGCGTCGATGCGCGTCTCGACCGCCGCGCCGAGATCGCCGCCGAAGCTTTCCAGGAACGCTTTCGCCGCATCGTCATTGGCTTGGCGTTCGGCCTCTAGCGCCGCCGCGTGGGCGGCCGCGAGGCGCGCCTCGAGCGCTGCTTCGGCATCGGCCACCGCCTCGGCGATCAGCGCGCCGATGTCGGCCTGCGGCAGGGATACCTCCGGCTTGCGCTCGATGTCAGGTGCCGCCGGTGCCTGGCCGGCGCGCGGTGCGTGCGACCCGAAATCAGGCAGAAGATCGAAAAGGGCTCCCGAAGCCATGGCTTAACCCGCGGCTTCCGGGGCGGCCGCCCATTTGCGCAGAATCTGGGCGGTGCGTTCCTCATTGAGGTCGACCATGCGTGCCAGCCGTTCCTGCGGCGCAGGCCTGATCTTCTGGCGCAGGTCGTCGAGCGAGGTGGCGCCCCCGCGCGCGCGCGGCAGTGCGCCGGCCGGCGTGTCGGCGGCGATCGCGG
>NZ_LPVS01000072.1:0-6900 GCF_014843905.1 Mesorhizobium silamurunense
CCTTTCGCTCGCGGGGAACCGGAGCTTATGGCGTCCGTCTGCTGAGCGCAGCTGATTGGATTGCCTCGAAGCACAGCAAATCAGCGGCGCAGCCGCCACATTCGCACACGACCTGTGCCACGCAATTCCGTTTCCCCGAGCGGGTCGCAAGCAAATTCCGGTCCGAGCAATTGGTGGGTTGCATCCGAAATACGGATTTCATCGGGCTCCGCAGCCTTTTGAATGCGCGCGGCGAGATTGACGGTGTCGCCCCACAGGTCATAGACAAACCGTCTTTTGCCTATGACGCCCGCCACGATCGGTCCGGAGTGAATTCCAATTCTCAATCCTAGCGGTTCGCCCGCGAAGTGCTCGCGCCTGGCCGCCTCCCGCAGCTCAAGCGCATAGTTCGCAAGGGCTTCCGCATGATCGGATCGCGCGGTGGGCAGGCCGGCGACCGCCATCACACAATCGCCGATGGTTTTGATCTTTTCGCAGCCGTATTGTTCCGAGAGCAGATCCGCCGCCTTGAAGAAGTAATTCAAGATAGCGAGCGTCGTCGTGGCCCCGACGCTGCGCGCTCTTTCCGTAAAACCGACGATGTCGGCAAAAAGCACACTGACCTCCGCGTGGCTGTCTGCAATTTGCTCGTCCGCTTTCAACCGCTCCGCGATCGACGCCGGAAGGATATTGAGGAGCAGGGATTCGGCGCGCCGGTATTCGCGCGACAAGCCCTCCTGGCTCTCCCTCAATGCCTCGTTCGTCGATTGCAGCTTCGCATTGAGTTGACGCTCCCTCTCCTGCAGGAGCGTCATTTCATAAGCCTTCTGTTGAAGTCGCTGCTGGTGGTCGCGTTCGGGAGTGGCGTCGAGAAAGACCAGCCACACCGAGCCGTTGTCGCCGAAGAGATGAAGGTCCGCGACATGCCCGCCGGGCAGTTCCATCATGGGCATATGGAATGGAAGCTCCGGGCAAGGCAGCAGCCCTTCCATGAATTCAAGCTGATCGGCGACAGGCTTGCCAATGCGAAGCGACGATAGTCCGTAATGCTCGAGGTTGCCGCCCTTCTCTTCTATGCATTGCCGGGCGTCGATTTTCAGATATGCGGCAGAGCGCTCATTGTAGAAGAAATCGTATATCCAGCTTCTGACTTCTTTCGGCACTCTGGACATGGTCTAATTGGCGACCATCGAAGCAAGCTGACGAAACGCATCGTCAACATGTTCGCCCGAAAGCGCGCTTGTTAGATAGATTTGCCACCCACGTTGCCTCAGTTCGTCGATCTCACCATCCGATATCGCCCACCGATCGGCCAGATCGGATTTGTTGAACAGCAATACGAACGGCATGGCGCCGAATTCGGCCTCGACCCGCTCGCGCAGCGTGAGCGCCACGGCGAGAGTAGCGGGCCGGGTTCCGTCGACGACAAGCACGAGCCCGGTCGCACCTCGCACGTAGCTGACGCGGAATGAGCCGATGTCGTCTTCGCCGGCCAGATCCCACAAAATCAGATCCACGGTTTTGTCCGGGAACGCGACACTCTTCTTGTCGATTTTCACGCCCACCGTGGTCAGGTAGTTTTCCGAGAAGATGCTTTGCACGAACCTGCGTACCAGGCTCGTCTTGCCGACAGCGAACCCGCCCAACATGCAGATCTTTTTTTGCAGCATCCTGGGCTCCGCACTACTCCAGATTCACCGTAACCGAAACCCGGCGGTTGGTGGAGTTCCCAGTTCGACTATTTTCATTTTCGGGCACCGCCGGCTCAAAGGTGCCGGCGCCCCGAACCAGCAGCAGTTCCGGAGCGACGCCGCGCTTGTTGAGAAGCGCGCGAACTGTCTCGGCGCGGGCGGCGCTGATCGATGCGTTGGCCGTCTCACGGCCCGTTGTGTCCGAATGGCCGGTCAACATGAACCGCGCTGTCACGCCTGCCTTGCGGGCATTTTCGGCGAATTCCTTCAACTGATCAGCCAATCTGTCGAGCACCGGCGTCTGCTCCGGTCCCGGGACAACTCTACCGGAAGAGAAGAAAATATCGGTCGTCTGGATGGCCTCTCTCAAATGATTAAGTTCTGCAAGGTTCCCCTCTCTCAAATGATTAAGTTCTGCAAGGTTCAGCTCGCGCAGCTGCGAGACATCCAGAACCACTCCGTCCGCCGAAAGTTGTTCGGCGGCGGCCTGCGCCCGGCTGATCCAGCCGGCAGGAGCCTCGCCCACGACAACGATGCGACCCTGGACGATCGAAAGCCGAACCGATTTCGGCGGGGACAGCGACGCCGTCAGGCGCTTCACCACGAACTTCGGATCAAGACTCTGATAGAATTGCCACTGTGAATGAACGCGGGCAGGATCAACCTCCGTTCCGGACAGCAGAGCTTGCGGGTCGGCGGCAAGAGGGTCTCTCAGACCGGAAATGTAGAAATGTCCGCCCCTTGCCGTTTGTTGAGCGACGATGATTCCCGGTTGGGCCTCAAGTCGCGACACATAATACTGCCAATGCTCCGCCGCGCGTGCATCGGGGCTCACATCACGAACCTTGGAGATGTCGAACTCCGGTCCGCCTACTGAAAGCTGTCGAGCCGCTGCGCGCGCCCGATCTATCCAGGTGTCGGGAGCCTCACCCTCGGCAACGATGCGGTCATTGACGATCGAAAGTCGTACTGTATCCAGCGGATACAGCGACGCCGTCAGCCGCTTCAACACGAACTCCGGCTCAAGACTCTGATAGAATTGCCAGCTTGCATGAACGCGCGCGGGATCGACCTCCGTTCCCGATAACAGCGACTGCGGGTCGGCGGCGAGTGGGTCTCTCAGGCCGGTAATATAGAATTGGCCATCGCGCACATTCTGTTGGGCGACGATGATGCCGGGCTGGGTCTCCAGTCGCGACACATAGGCCTGCCAGCGCTCCTCGGGGCTCACGTCACGGACCCCGGAGATGTCGAAGACCGGTCCGCCTGCCGAAAGCTGCTGGGCGGCAGCCCGCGCCCGGCTGATCCACGCGGTGGTGGCCTCACCCGCGGCAATGATGCGACCATCGACGACTGAAAGCCGTACCGAATCCGGCGGCGCCAGCGCCGCCGTCAGCCGCTTCAACACAAACTCCGGCTCGAGGCTCTGATAGAATTGCCAGTTTGAATGAACGCGAGCGGGATCGACCTCTGTCCCGGACAACAGCGACTGCGGGTCGGTGGCGAGCGGGTCTCTCAGTCCGGCAATATAGAACTGGCCGCCACGCATCTTTTGTTCGGAAACGACGATGCCCGGTTGGGTCTCCAGTCGCGACAGATAGGCTTGCCAGCGCTGTCCTGATTGCCAGGAAAGAAAGAACCAAACGCCTGCCGCAATCAAAACCAGCAGGGCTGCCGTCACCACCAGCCACGGAAATCCCTCTTTTGAATCCGCATGCTGCAGTTCGACGCAGGTCTGCAACTGCGTCTCCACGCCGGGTAACTGCGACGTGTCGCCGTCAAATCGCTCCAAAGCCTGCGAGGATTCATCATGGATGCGAAGCAATACGTCGCGAATTACTTCATGCAGTTCCTCCGGCGGATTTCCCCGGATCACCGCAACCAGGGTCGCGAACGGTCCGACTTCCGACCAGAGGCGAAGCTCCCCGAACCGGATGGTGTCCAGGCCGCTGTTTTCTTTCTCGTTGAATGAGTCCTTCACAAAATCCTGGATTGCGCTGAGCATCGAGGAAATCAGTTGAGGGTCTTCGCTGGTCGCATTTTCGGCGGTTACATGCGCAATCAAAAGCCCGGAACTGCGGCTGATGAGAAAGACATGCTCCACGCGATAGACAAGAGAATGATTGAGAACGACTTCGGAGAAGCTTGTTCCTGTTCTCCAGGCCTCAAATCTCCACTTGAGTCCATGCCATGTAAATATATGCCTTAAAGATTCATTCAGCGACTGAAAGGTCTGGTCGATTTTTTCGCCGATCGACTTGCGAATAGCCGGCAGAAACACCGGGTATAATATATCCGTCAGCGTGTGTGGGTTCTTCTGGATGGACCGTTGCGCGGCCCTTTCGACGGCCGGCGCGAGGGCCTCGCCGAGTTGCGCATAAGACGCGCGCGCGGTCGCGTCGGGCAGAACGTTCCCCACAGCAGCCGCAAGCTGCTCGGGTTCGTCGAGCAGGTGCGTAACGCGTGAAAGTTCCGAGATCTCGCCGCCGACAAGCAGTTGGCGAAGCGCTTCCAGCCGATGATCGGCGGCTGGAATTCCTTCGTAAAGCGCACGGTTGTCCGGATCGACGTTCCGGGCAATTTCCACCAAAAGGCGAGCCAGAGCCTCGCGATCAATTCCGGTATCGTTCGAAGCTGGACTTTGGGGAAGGCTGATTGGTTCGACGCTCGACGTCAAGTTCCGATCAACTCACTTTCCAGCCACGCTCCGAATTGCCCTTGCTGCCGACGGGATCCTGATTGAGACATTTCGCGACCTCGACAAACAGGCCGGCCAAAAGATTTCGGTCGGTCTTGACGTTGCTGAGGTCGGAAAAGATCTTCTCCATCAGCAATTGAGCGCTTTCATTCTTTTGCTTGATTTCCTCGCGCAGCAAATGGTCGCTTCTGTTCATGCGATCCGCTATTTCGCGCTCGAGCTCGCTCAATTGATCAGACAAAGCGCGCACCTGCTTTTCAAGCGCCTGATTCTGATCGCGAAGATTGCGGTCGATCTCCTTGTCGGCCTCGGCTCGCGCATCTTTTTCGTTCCGCAACTGCGTCGCCAGCGAGTCAACCTGCTTCTTCGCATTCGACTCGTAGGTTTCAAGATTGCGCTTGGCTTCGGATTCGACATCCTTGAAGCGTTGCAGGAACCGCTCTTCAAGCTTGGAAAAGCGGCGGTCATAGTCCTGCATCTGATTGCCGAACAACAGATCGCGTATCTTGTCGACACCGGGAGCGTCACCGCCGGCCCCGCTCTCGCGCGCTTGGGAGGCCATAAAGTTCAGCCCGTTTCCCTCTGGATTACCTATCAGATTTGCGTCCGCTTTATTTGCTGAAGAAGCGGCATTCGAAGATTCCTTCGCCATCCCTGTGCCCCAATTGCCCACTGTAACATTAGGAAATGTTAAATTATGTCAGACAAATACCAGGCCCGCAAGCTGGAATCCTGTTGGCTCCGGCCGATTCGTGCGTCCCTTGTTCGTCTCTTGGACCCGCAACAAATGAACGGGTTCCGATTGGTGTCGCTCTTGGTACCGCTATGTGATAGCGGCCCGCCAATCCAATCGACCATTGGACGCAATCTGCCATCGAAAGGAGTAACAAAATGTCAGGCTATAGCTACTGGAGCACAAACTAGGTTGCGCAGGCTCCTTAGATGGATCGCAATGGGCTGATCTGGCGGTGCACATACCGCAGGCCGTGCTGTGGCGCGTCAAAAACACCCTCTGCGAGACCCTGTGTCGAGCCAATCGGATTGGTCGCTGTGCAAGCGCGGCGCCCGTAGACGAACGCACGGCTGCCTAGCCGAACCAGTCGTGGAAGTGGCAAAATTGATGACGCTTATGAGGCGGCGGGGTATTTCCTCTCCAATCGTTCCTGCTGCGGTGTTTGCGCGTAGAGTTCGCGGTAGCATTTGGAAAAATGCGACGCCGAAACGAAGCCGCACGCGGTGGCCACCTCGACTATGGGCACTGATGACGCGATCAGCATATGCCGTGCGCGCTTTCGCAGGTCGTCCGGGCGTTTGGCCCTTGCCCGCTCCCGGTCGGCCCGGCCAAGTTCCGGCTCAATCGCGCCGACCAATGTCGTTGTGATCTCGTCCTGGACGGTGAAGATGTCTTCCAGGTCTCGGTCGTAGCGTTGCGCCCAGACATGATTGCCCGAGGCGCCCTCGATCAATTGCGCAGTGACACGAACGCGGTTGCCTGCCTTGCGCACACTGCCTTCGAGCACATATGCCACCCCGAACTCGCGGGCCACCGCGCGGATGTCCGGGGACTTCCCCTTGTAGGAGAAGCAGGAGTTGCGGGCGATCACGAAGAACCACCGAATACGCGATAGCGCGGTGATCAGGTCCTCAGTGACCCCATCGGCAAAGTACTCCTGCTCGGGATCGCCACTCATGTTCGTGAATGGCAGAACGGCAATCGAAGGCTTTTCTGGAAGCTCTATCGGGGCAGCCGGACTGGTGGCGGTAGGTCGGGCGGGCGTGGCCAGGGGCGTGATAGCGCCCGCCTTCGCCGAGGCGCCGACCTCGAGCGAATAGATCCGCATCGGCTCGGCAATGTTCTTGAGTTGGGTTTGGCCGAGATCGTTGACCAAGAGGTCGAGCCTCGACCTGACCTGCCGATAGGCATCCTCCGAAAGGCAGATGGCGCCGGGGGCAGCGACGCCTTCCAGGCGCGCCGCGATGTTGACTCCGTCACCCATGAGGTCGCCGTCGCTCTCCTCAACGACGTCTCCTATGTGGATTCCGATGCGAAACTCAATACGGCGATCGAGCGTAACCCCGGCATTGCGTTCGAGCATGGCGGTCTGCACCTCGATGGCGCAGCGCACCGCGTCGACCACACTGCGGAACTCGACGAGGGCTCCGTCCCCGGTGCGCTTGACCACGCGACCATGATGCACGGCGATCGTGGGATCGATCAGGTCGCTTCGAAGTGCCCGCAGCCGCGCCAAGATGCGATCCTCGTCCGCGCCGGCGAGCCGGCTGTAGCCAACGACGTCGGCGGCCAGGATTGCAGCAAGCTTTCGGGACTCGCTCATTCCGTCCTTCCCTGTCCAGCCGAGCACCATAGCCCGATCAGAGCCGCCCCGTCTCAGCATAGAGCGGTCAAGTCAACGCACGATAGCCCGAACCTTGGTCGATGTCCGCATCTGCGTGCAACCCCGACCTCGAGCATTATTCGCCGACGATGTCTTCTGTGGATGGCTCCCGCGATGCAAGAGGTAATTCGTTGTT